>JAGONG010000025.1 GCA_017993135.1 Allobrachymonas sp. | reverse complement strand
TATAGACACGCCTGGGCACACGGCTGGGCACATCGCGTATTTTTTCAACGCCCAGCCCCAACTCCATGCACCCGTGCTATTTTGTGGCGACACCCTCTTTTCTGCTGGCTGCGGCCGCCTGTTTGAAGGCACAGCCGCGCAAATGCTGCAATCCTTAGCAAAACTGGCAGCTTTGCCCGCCAATACACGGGTATGCTGTGCGCACGAGTACACTCTAGCCAATCTGCAATTTGCCGCCGCCGTTGAGCCGCATAATACGGCGCTACGCGATTACACTGCACACTGCCAACAATTACGCCAACAACACCTGCCAACCTTACCCTCAACCCTGGCGCAAGAACTGGCAATCAACCCGTTTTTACGCCTTAACCAACCTGCCGTACAAGCCGCAGCACAGCAACATGCACCCAGCGCCAATACACCTGAACAACTGCTGGCCGCTTTGCGCGACTGGAAAAACACCTTTTAACCCTTAGCCATCCACAGCACACCAAACGCTGCCTGGCATGGTTTTTTGCCCAATACAAACATATATTTACCCCGCTTAACGGGGCTTGTCTTATGCGCCATTTCCGACTCATGCTGGCAACGCTAGCCATAACAGCCATTACAGGCTGCGCCACCAAGCCAGACAGCACACACAGCAAACCCGCCGCACGCACAAGCACTGGCACAGGCATTCGCTTGCCCGAAGTAGGCATCCAAACCTTCAGCGACACCACCGACATGTGGGACCGCATCCGCCGCGGCTTTGCCATGCCCGACCTTGACAACGCCATCGTGCGCGACAAAGAAGCCTACTACACCCGCCGCCCCGAATACATGCAACGCATGATTGGTCGCTCCAACAAATACATCTATTACGTTGTTGAGCAACTTGAGCTACGCAACATGCCTACTGAACTGGCGCTCTTGCCCTTTGTTGAAAGCGCTTTTAACCCACAAGCCGTAAGCAGCGCCAAAGCAGCAGGCATGTGGCAATTTATCCCCAGCACAGGGCGCTACTTTTCTCTGGCGCAAAACTCACTGCGTGACGACCGCCGTGACGTAGTCCTCTCCACCCGCGCCGCACTGGACTACCTGCAAAAACTCTACAACATGTTTGGCGACTGGCATCTGGCTCTAGCCGCCTACAACTGGGGCGAAGGCAGCGTACAACGCGCCATTGACCGCAATCAGGCAGCAGGCCTGGGCACAGGCTACGAAGACCTGCGCATGCCCAACGAAACACGCGAGTATGTGCCTAAACTGCAGGCCATTAAAAACATCATCAGTAACCCCGACGTTTTCAACACCGTCCTACCCCGCGTAGCCAACCACCCCTACTTCGACAAAGTCGCTATCACCCGCGATATGGACATTGACGTAGCAGCGCAACTGGCCGAAATCAGCGTAAGCGACTTCAAGGCACTCAACCCTGCCATGAACAAGCCCGTGGTGGTTGCCGCAGTTACGCCATTCATTTTGCTGCCTTGGGAAAGCGTTAGCACCTTCCTGACCAATCTGGCCGCCGCTGGCGACACCCCACTCACAAACCGCGCCATAGACAGCAGCACCGATACTGCCGAGAGCAAGCCCGCAGCTACCAGCGCAGGCACTACAACAGCATCACGCGCCCCTGCACGCGCTACAACCACGGTAGCAGCCAACAAAGCGCCTGAAGTCGTGCTGCGCCGCACCGCCATCACGCCGCGCCGCGGCGAAACCATTGCACAGCTTGCCGCACGCTATGGCCTGCCTGCGCGCACCGTAGCGCAATGGAATAAAGCGGGTGAAAACCAAAAGCTCACAGCTAAAAAATCTGTTGTGCTTTACCTGCCGCAACTCAACCGCGCCAAGCAGCAAGACGACGACAACGGCAAGAAAACCAAAGGCGGCAAAGCACAAGTTGCCAACCAAAAGGCAGACAAAAGTGCCAGCAAAAATGCCGATAAAAAAACGCAAGCAAACAGCAAGCAGCGCAGCAGCCGCGACGACGACAGCAGCCAATCTGCACGCACTGCCAAATCAGCCAAATCCAAAGCTGGCAGAGAAAGCCTGAAAGAAAGCAGCAAAGACAAGAGTAAAAGCAAATCCCGCGAGTCTGCAAAAAGCAGCTCCAAAGAAGCGCCAAAAGAAAAGGCTGCCAGTAAAAAGCAGCCCGTGAAAAGTGCCGCCAAACCAGCGGCAAAGCAGAAAAAATAAAAGCTCAGCCCGCCTTGAGCATGCCCAGCACTGCGCCAACCAAGGCGCTGGCGCCTGCGTATATCTGGCTGATGCTTGCATCAAGCATATAGCACGGCGTTGTAGCCAGGCGCTGCGCCTCATCTACCACCACCTCGCCGTGGCCAGCCTCACGGTGCTCGGCACCCATGCTGGCAACGGCTTGTGCGCTGCTGGCATCATTGCCCAGCGTGAGCTTGGCGGCAGGAAACAACCGCGCCAAAATAACGGGCGCAATGCACATCGCACCAATTGGCTTGCCCGACTGGTGCATGGCTGCAACCGCCCGCGCCACATCAGACTGAATGGCGCACTGCACGCCTTTGCTGGCAAAGTCGCTCAAATTCAAAGCAGCGCCAAAGCCGCCTGGCAATATCAACCCATCAAAATCTTGCGCCTGCAAAGCTGATAGCGGCTCAATAGCGCCACGCGCAATGCGCGCCGACTCCAGCAGCACATTGCGCGTTTCTGTCATATCTTGCCCAGTGCAATGGTTCGCAACACGCGCTTGCTGCATATCGGGCGCAAAGCACTGGTAGCTTGCGCCTTGCTGGTCAAGCGCCAGCAAAGCACAAACCGCTTCATGAATTTCGCTGCCATCTTGCGAGCCGCAACCAGAAAGAATCACCGCAATTTTTGGATTTTTAGACATAGTGCTCCCTTTGTGAGTAGTTTAAAAGCATAAAAGCATCAAGTCTGCTGCAGGGCTAGTGCTGCCAAAGAGCACCGCCTGTAAAACTTGCCGCATGGGGCAGTTTACGACTTTTGCCCCAGTATTCAAATGCGCTGGCACGCAAGCCCCGCGCTTGCGGCTGCGCGTATTGCCAAAACTCTATTGCCAGCAAGTATTGCAACGCGCATAAGCGCAGGGCGCGGGGCGCAATGCTGGTTTATTGCCTCAAACAAAAGCAGCTCTCATAAGGCAATTCAGGCATTTTTTCTCTGTTTGCATTTTTCCCCATGATGCAATTAAGGGCTTGAAAAAATTTTTGCCTTTTGATTCAAATGAGAATAAATTTCGCTTGCGTTATTTATCGCCACGATCTGCGTTAGCTCGTCAGGAAAAGGGTTTCTGATGCTAATCAGGCGCGTTTCTTATCTCCAAGGAGCAATCAAAACATGTTGTCGCATACAACAAATTTCCGTCAATCTGCGCTGGTTTGGGCTTGCGCCGCTACGCTTTCAGTCTTTTCTTTGGCTGCCAACGCTGCCGAAACGCCCATTGGCAAGCCCCACGTGGAAGGCGGCATGGAAGTCGCTGCCGTATACCTGCAACCTATCGAAATGGACCCCCCTGGCATGATGCGTGACGCTGCCAAGTCCGACATTCACCTCGAAGCAGACATTCACGCCGTTAAAGGCAACAAATACGGCTTTGGCGAGGGCGACTGGATTCCTTATCTGGTTGTTAAGTACGAATTGAGCAAAGAAGGCGATAAAAACATCCTCAAAGGCGACTTTATGCCTATGGTGGCGTCTGATGGCCCGCACTATGGCGACAACATCAAGCTGATGGGCCCCGGCAAGTACACGCTCAAATACTTCATTTCGCCCCCAAAACAAGAGCACGGCTCGCACTTTGGCCGCCATATCGACAAAGAAACAGGCGTGGGTCCGTGGTTTAAACCGTTTGTTGCCACCTACAAATTTACCTATGCAGGCACGGGTAAAAAAGGCGGCTATTGATTTTTAAGCACCCGCAGCCAGGGCAACTGCACAACTGCGTGCAGGCCATAGCCCAAAGAGGCAAGTCTGCTGCCGTTGTGCAGCCAGCCGCTTTGGGCTATGGCATTTTTCCTCTAGAGCCGCTGGCGCATAGCTATTTACCAACAAGAGCAACCATGCGTTTATTTTCTGGATTTTTAGCCGCCGCAGTGCTGGCTTGTGCTGCGCCTGCCATGGCGCAAGACGATATGCCGACCTTCCAAGTCATTGTCAATGACGGACAAATCAGCACGCGCCGCATTGAAGTGCCTGCCAAAACGCGCTTTCGCGTAGTGGTGGTAAACAAGGGCAAAACCGCTGCCGAGTTTGAGAGCCTGCCTTTGGGCATTGAGCTGGTTGTAGCGCCCGGGCTTACGCGCTCGCGGGTGTTGCCAGGCAAGTCGCCAGGCGAGTACAAGTTTTTTGACGAGTTTCACATGAACACCACGCAAGGTGTTTTTATCGTGAAGTAAATACACAAACTACACAAACGCGGCACAAGCTCGCAAGGCGTAGCGCAGTTGCCGTTGAGGAGCCATTGGCATGGGTCAGGTTATTTTTATTGTTTGGCGTGAAAGCGTAGAAGCTTTGCTGATTATTGGCGTGCTTTACGCTTGGCTATCGGCTACGCCTGGTGCAGCACGAGGTAAACGCTGGCTGGCGGCTGGCGTAATAGCTGGGCTGGCGCTGGCGGGCGTTTTAGCCGCTGGCATTTATATGGCAGAGAGCTTGTTTGGCGAGCATCAAGACGTTTTCGAGACTGCCATGGTGCTCATAGCTGCGGGCTTGATTGTGCAAATGGTGTGGTGGATGCGCGCGCATGGCCGCACGATGAAGCGCGATTTGGAGCAAGGGCTTAGCCAGCACATGCAGCGGCAAAGCTGGTGGGGCGTGCTGGCACTCAGTGCGCTGGCTATTGCGCGAGAAGGCAGCGAAACAGTGGTCTTCTTGTATGGCACGCTGTCATCCATGCCGTCTGCCGATTTGCCAACGGCTGGGCTGGCTGCTCTAACTGGGCTGGCGCTGGCGTTGGCTACGTTTTTGCTCTTGCAATTGGGCGGCAAGGTGCTGAATTGGCAAACTTTCTTTCGCGCTACCGAAGTCATGCTCCTGCTGCTGGCGGCGGCTTTGTTTACCAGCGGCATAGAAAAGCTGCAAATGATGGGCTGGCTGCCCGCCTTGCAAGATGCGCTCTGGGACAGCTCGGCCGTGCTTGATGACATGAGCCGCGCAGGTGGCGTAGTTTCTGCGCTTACGGGCTACCGTGCGCAACCCAGCTTGATGACGGTGCTGGCCTGGGGCGCTTACTGGCTGGTTATGCTGGGCTTTTTCTTTCGCCCGCAGCGCCCCAGTAAAACAGCCGCAAGCAGCGCCAGCCAGACTGCTTAATCTATAAGCACAAACGGTAAAACGCTTCATGTCTGCTACCTGCCCGCCGCGCTTTGCGCGCCATATTGCCGCATTTGGCCACTGGCTGCAACGCAATGCGCGGCAGGTGCGTGCCTTGCAGTGGGTGGTGGTAGTGGGCTATGCTGCGCTGCTCATCATTCCCGTGTTTGTGCCGCTGCCAGACAACGCCTCGCACATCTGGAACCACATCACCGTTTTTGCCGCTTTTGTCTTTTGGGCTATTTGGTGGCCTTTTGTGCTGCTTAGCATGGTGTTGTTTGGGCGGTTATGGTGTGGCTTGCTATGCCCTGAAGGGGCTTTGAGCGAATGGTGCGCGCGCCACGGGCTAGGCTGGGGCATACCCAAATGGATACGCTGGCCGGGCTGGCCCTTTGTCGCCTTTGTCACCACCACCGTTTACGGGCAAATGATTAGCGTGTACCAATACCCCAAGCCCGCGCTGCTGATTTTAGGCGGCTCTACCGTTGCGGCAATGGGCATAGGCTTTCTCTACACACGCGGCAAACGCGCATGGTGCCGCTACCTGTGCCCCGTAAGCGGCGTATTTGCCCTGCTCGCCAAACTCGCGCCCATGCACTACCAGGTAGACCACCAAGCATGGGAGCAAGCCAGCAAGCCTTTGCCTAATGGCAGCAAACGCATACCCATACAAGCGGTAGACTGCCCGCCCATGCTTGCAGTGCGCGCGTTGCAAGGCGCAAGCGCCTGCCATATGTGCGGGCGCTGTAGCGGCTACCGCGATGCCGTAGCACTATCTTGGCGCTCGCCTTCACAAGAAATCGTGCAACTCGCAGGCACACAAGAAGCAGACCGCTGGCAAACGCGGCTAATCGTATTTGGGCTGCTGGGCGTGGCAATTGGCGCATTTCACTGGAGCGCCAGCCCTTGGCTGATAGCCAGCAAACAGTGGCTCGCAGAGTGGCTGATTGACCGCGACATCATGTGGCCGTTTAACGACAACATCCCATGGTGGCTATTTACCCACTACCCTGAAAAAAACGATGCCTTCCACTGGCTTGATGCCGCCGTGCAACTGGCCTACATCTTTAGCACTGCCATCGTCTGGAGCAGCATTACCACGCTGCTGCTGGCTGCAAGCGTGCGCATTGCAGGGCGCTGGCGAAGCGCGCGCCTGCACCATCTGGCACAAAGCCTGATTCCAATGGCAGGCATAGGCGTGTTTCTGGGGCTATCTGCCACCACGCTTACCCTGCTACGCGGAGATGGCATTATTTTCTTCTGGGCCAATGATGTGCGGCTCGCACTCATGCTCGGCTCTGCCGCCTGGACGCTGTGGCTCGCACGCGGCATAGTGCGCGGCTGGCAAAGCGGGCGCGCGCGCAGCATCTGCTCCATGCTCGTTATGCTGCTGCTAACCTGCTGGATTAACAGCGCCTGGGGCTGGCTGTTTTGGTGGTGGTAAATGATGGCTGTTTGCTTGCTCTGGCGGAGCCAACCAAACCAACAGCATCCGCTTGCGTGTCGCAACCAGAGGCACTGCCTTGCCAGCGCAAGGCTCAAAGCAGAAAATCTTCTAGCCACAAAGCATCTCGGGTAATATGGCAGGCGTGCCGTCTGCACCATTTGCAAGCCGCAGTGTGCAGGTTGCATGCCCCATACTCAGGAAATAACCATGCCAATACTTGCTGTTGTTAACTCCAAAGGCGGAGTGGGCAAATCTACTCTATCAACCAATGTAGCTGGATACTGGGCTGCGCGTGGATACGCCGTTGCGCTGGGCGACCTGGACAAGCAGCAATCCAGCCGCACCTGGCTGCGCATCCGCCCGCCCAATATGGCAGCCATTGCCCCTTGGAGTCTTGAAGATGTCCACAAGCGCAAACTGCCCTCGGGCATGACGCACGGAGTGATTGACACACCTGCCGGGCTGGAGGGCAAAGACCTCAAAGAAGTGCTCAAACTGGCCGACAAGCTACTGGTTCCCCTGCAACCCAGCGCCTTTGATATGTCTGCCACCCGCAACCTGCTGGAAGATTTGGCTGCATACAAAAAAATCAACCAGATTGATGTGGCTTTGCTGGGTATGCGCGCCAGAGAACACACAGTTTCGCTACAGCATTTGCAAACGTTTTGCGAAAACCTGCCTTTTGCCATACTAGGCACTTTGCGCGATACGCAAAACTATGTGCATTTGGCAGCACAAGGCTTAACGCTGTTCGATATCAGCAGCATCTCCCAGATTCAGCGCGATTTGGAGCAGTGGCAACCCATTGGCGCTTGGCTCGATGATGCGGCATAAGCGCACAAAGCAAGCCTGATTTGCCCAAAGCAGTGCCAACGCGCCCCCGCACGCGCGGGGGCAGAGACGCAGCTTTACGCCTGCTGCGAATGACAGGGCGGCTTTCAGCTTCATCCCCTGCCGAATGAAGCATCAAGCAGCTCTGCCTTAACGCTCAAGCTGGTCTACATTACGCACAGCGCCCATATCGGCACTGGTGGTCATGGCGGCATAGGCGCGCAGCGCTGTAGATACCACACGCTGGCGGTTTACTGGCTTCCAGGCCTGCGCGCCACGCGCTTGCATGGCAGCGCGGCGCTGCTGCAACACTTCATCGCTCACAGCCAAATGAATGCGGCGGCCAGGAATGTCAATTTCAATGCTGTCGCCTTCTTCTACCAGCCCAATGGCGCCGCCTTCTGCCGCTTCTGGCGAAGCGTGCCCGATAGAAAGCCCCGAGGTGCCGCCAGAAAAGCGCCCATCAGTGAGCAAAGCGCACTGCTTGCCCAACCCTTTGGATTTGAGGTAGCTGGTGGGGTAGAGCATTTCTTGCATGCCAGGGCCGCCTTTGGGGCCTTCGTAGCGAATCACCACAATATCGCCCGCCACCACTTCATTGGCCAAAATGCTTGCAACCGCCGCATCTTGGCTTTCATAAACGCGGGCGCGCCCTGTAAATTGCCAAATGCTTTCGTCCACACCAGCGGTTTTCACCACGCAGCCACGCTCGGCAATGTTGCCAAACAGCACGGCCAAGCCGCCATCTTGCGAGTAGGCGTGCTCTTTGCTGCGAATGCAGCCAGCGGCGCGGTCGGTATCCAAACTGGGGTATTGGCGGCTTTGGCTAAACGCCACCGTAGTACGCACGCCACCTGGGGCGGCTGCAAAGAGTTGGCGCGCGGCGCTATCGGCAGGGGCTTGCATGACATCCCACTGCTGCAAGGCTGCGCCCAGCGTGGGGCTGTGTACGGTAGGCACATCGGTGTGCAACAAGCCTGCGCGATTGAGCTCTGCCAAAATGCCCAGCACGCCGCCTGCGCGGTGTACGTCTTCCATGTGGTATTTTTGGGTGGCAGGCGCTACTTTGCAAAGGCATGGCACGTTGCGGCTTAGGCGGTCGATGTCGGTCATTTTGAAATCTACCCCCGCTTCTGATGCAGCGGCAAGCAAGTGCAAAATGGTATTGGTTGAGCCGCCCATGGCAATGTCCAAGCTCATGGCGTTTTCAAAGGCTGCTTTGGTAGCAATGCTGCGCGGCAGCAAGCTGTAGTCGTCTTGCTCGTAGTGGCGCTTGGCAATATCAACAATCAGGCGGCCTGCCTGCAAGAAAAGCTCTTTGCGTGCCGCATGCGTTGCCACCAGCGAGCCGTTGCCTGGCAGCGACAAGCCCAATGCCTCGGTTAAGCAGTTCATCGAGTTGGCAGTAAACATGCCGCTGCAAGAGCCGCAAGTGGGGCAAGCCAGACGCTCGGTTTGGGCAATTTCGGCATCGCTAATGGCGGCATTGGCAGCATCAACCATGGCATCAACCAAGTCGAGCTTGCGCGTGGTGGTTTCGTTGCCGTTGGCAATGGCAATGACTTTGCCCGCTTCCATAGGCCCACCACTGACAAAAATGGCTGGAATATTCAGCCGCAACGCTGCCATCAGCATGCCAGGGGTGATTTTGTCGCAGTTGCTGATACACACCAGCGCATCTGCACAGTGCGCGTTAGCCATGTACTCCACGCTATCGGCAATCAAGTCGCGGCTAGGCAGGCTGTAGAGCATGCCGCCATGCCCCATGGCAATGCCGTCATCAATGGCGATGGTGTTGAATTCTTTGGCAATACCGCCAGCAGCTTCAATCTCGCGCGCAACCATTTGCCCCATATTGTGCAAATGCACGTGCCCAGGCACAAACTGGGTAAACGAGTTGGCGATGGCAATGATGGGCTTGCCAAAATCATCATCCTGCACGCCAGTGGCACGCCATAAGGCGCGAGCACCAGCCATATTGCGGCCATGGGTAGAGGTTTTGGAACGGTAGGCGGGCATGGGTCTATCCTGTAAAAATCGGTGGGAAACGCATAAACTGCATTAAAACGCGCAACGAAACATTATGCCAAAGCAAGCACACTTGCCTGCGCCGCAATGGCTATTTACTGCACTGCTCAAAGGATGTTACATAGCGGCTGCACCACGCCCGCCAACTTTTTGCGCATTCTTTATTCCGTAGTTGGCTTTTTTGCTAGGCATAATCCGCCATCAAGCAAAAGCTCCCACGCAAAAACTCTCACACCGTTTGCCTCTGGCAGGCGTAGCGCAGCAAAGGAAAAAAACACCATGAAAATATCCAGCAACCCCCTTATTCTTTCTGGCGCACGCTGGTTTTGGTGGATTGCTGGTCTATCGCTCATCAACACCATTGCTGGCATATCCAACACCAATGTCAATTTCGTGATGGGGCTATCTATGGTTACTCTGGCCAATATGGCGTTTGCAAGCAATCTGGCGCTCGTGCTGGCTGTGTCTGGCGGCCTGATTGCTTTTTATTTTTTCATGGGCTGGTATGCCCAGCGAGAAAAGCTCTGGGGCTTTTATCTGGGGCTGGCTGTATATGCCGTAGATACAGCGTTGTGCCTTTTTCTTAAAGACTGGTTTTCTGCAGCCTTTCACGCTTGGGCGCTGTGGGCAATCTTCAGGGCAACACAGCCATTGCGGCAAAAGCAATCAAACGCAGCTTGAGCCAGCATCAAGCCGCATCAAACCCAACAGGCTGCGCGTGCAGTCGTTCGTGCGGCTTGCATACACAGCACCACATCCATTGGGCAAACCTCAAGCACACGTTGTATTGCCGATACAACTTCGCCGCCAATCGGCAAACCAGCTTGCACCATAACTGCCAAAGCGTGCCATAATCTACAACTTGTCACAGCAAACGGATCACCGTCCGGCGGGCTTTACAAAAGCCAGCAAGTGCCCATGTCGGTGGTCTCAAGTCTCAAAGCCGTCCCACAAGGGCCAAGCCAAGAGGCACCCAAGGTTTTTCAGGTTTGAAAATCGCAAAGGTTCATCACTTATGAATACATCCCACACCCCATCGGCTGCAACCGCACCGCAGCAATCCAACGCCCCCATGCTCATGGGCTCAGAGCTCCTCGTTAAAAGCCTGGAAGCTGAAAACGTCAAATACATCTGGGGCTACCCAGGCGGCGCAGCGCTCTATATTTACGACGCTCTTTACAAGCAAGAATCTATCCGCCACCTGCTCGTGCGCCACGAACAAGCCGCCGTTCACGCAGCAGACGGCTATGCGCGCGCCACTGGCGATGTGGGTGTGGCAATGGTCACATCAGGCCCGGGCGCAACCAACACCATCACAGGCATTGCCACAGCCTATATGGACAGCATTCCGCTGGTCGTCATCACTGCTCAAGTGCCACTGAGCCTTATTGGGCAAGACGCCTTTCAAGAGTGCGACACCATCGGCATTACCCGCCCCATTGTCAAACACAACTTTTTGATTTCTTCGCCACAAGAAATCCCATCCGTCATCAAGCGCGCCTTTCACATCGCGCGTAGCGGCCGTCCAGGTCCAGTCGTTATCGACATCCCCAAAGACGTATCCTTCCAAAAAGCAGCCTGGACGGGCTACCCCAAAACAGTTGAAATGCGCTCGTACAACCCCGTGCGCAAAGGGCACTCGGGGCAAATCCGCCGTGCGCTGCAACTGCTGCAAAGCGCCAAGCGCCCCTGCATCTACGCGGGCGGCGGCGTTTTGCTCGGCAACGCCTGCCCAGAGCTGCGCGCACTGGTAAATACGCTGGGCGCACCCTGCACACTTACTCTGATGGGCTTGGGCGCTTTCCCCGCCAGCGACCCCAAATACCTCGGCATGCTGGGCATGCACGGCACGGTTGAAGCCAACAACGCCATGCAAAACTGCGATGTGCTGCTGGCCGTAGGCGCACGCTTTGACGACCGCGTTATCGGCAACATCAAGCACTTCAACCAAAACGAGCGCAAGATTATCCATATTGATATCGACCCCTCGGTTATCGCCAAACGCGTCAAAGTAGACGTACCCATTGTGGGCGACGCCAAAGACGTGCTCACCGAAATGCTGGGCGCAATCAACGAAACAGGCAGCAAACCCGATACGGCTGCACTGGCTAGCTGGTGGGAAAGCATCAACAAATGGCGCAAAACCGACTGCCTGAAGTACGACCGCGACAACACCAGCGTCATCAAGCCACAAAAAGTCATCGAAACCCTCTGGAACATGACCAAAGACGATGACGTGTACATCACCTCCGACGTAGGCCAGCACCAAATGTGGGCAGCGCAGTTTTACCGCTTTAACGAGCCCCGCCGCTGGATTAACTCTGGCGGCTTGGGCACCATGGGCGTAGGGCTGCCTTATGCCATGGGTGTGAAAATGGCAAAACCGCAGTCAGAAGTGTTTTGCATTACTGGCGAAGGCTCTATCCAGATGAATATCCAGGAGCTTTCTACCTGCCTGCAACACGATACACCCGTGAAAATCTGCGCCCTAAACAACCGTTACCTCGGCATGGTGCGCCAGTGGCAAGAAATTGAATACTCGCGCCGCTACAGCCACAGCTACATGGACTCGCTGCCCGACTTCGTCAAGCTAGCCGAAGCCTACGGCCACGTTGGCATGTTGATTGAAGACCCCAAAGACATTGAGCCCGCACTGCGCGAAGCACGCAAGCTCAAAGACCGCACGGTGCTGATGGATTTCCGCACCGACTCAACTGAAAACGTATTTCCCATGGTGCAAGCTGGCAAGGGGCTTACCGAAATGCTGCTCAGTGCCGACGCAAACTAAGCCACTCCCCCGATGCCACCGTGCGCCACCCGTTTGCCACTGGCATCTTTTTTGCTGAATCTATTGTCCGCCAGAGCTGCAGCTTACCCGCTGCGGACGAGGGCGGCGAAGGCTCTCAAGCCAACGCATTGACGAAAAGAGGAATCAACCATGAAACACATTATCGCCGTATTGATAGAAAACGAAGCAGGCGCTTTGTCGCGTGTAGTCGGGCTATTTTCTGCGCGAGGCTACAACATCGAAAGCCTCTCGGTTGCCCCCACCGAAACCCCCAGCATCTCGCGCATGACCATTGAAACCAGTGGCAATGCCGAAATCATTGAGCAAATCACCAAGCACCTTAACCGCCTCATTGAAGTCATTCGTGTGGTTGATTTAACCGAAGGCGCATACCTTGAGCGCGAAATGATGATGGTAAAACTCCGCGCCGTGGGCAAAGAGCGCGAAGAAATCAAACGGCTGGCAGATATCTTCCGTGGCCGCATCATCGACGTTACCGACAAAAGCTATACCGTTGAGCTTACTGGCGACCAGCAAAAAAACAACGCCTTCTTGCAAGCCATCGAGCGCAGCGCCATACTTGAAACCGTGCGCACAGGCTGCAGCGGCATTGGGCGCGGCGAACGCATCTTGCGGCTGTAACAGGCGCTGCAAGCATCCAGGGCATTTAGCCGCCAGCCTGCCATCTGCACCCATGCACGCACACGGCTGCTATAACGGCTGCTATACAACCTTGGAGCCAAGCTCAGTTGCTCGCTAGCTTTAAAAACAATTTTACTTTTCACCTCACTACCCTAACCAACCCTTATTTCTGGAGAAACCATGAAAGTTTTTTACGACAAAGACTGTGACTTGAGCCTGATTAAAGGCAAAACCGTTGCCATCATCGGCTACGGCAGCCAAGGCCACGCCCACGCACAAAACCTCAACGACAGCGGCATCAAAGTCATCGTCGGCCTGCGTAAAAGCGGCGCAAGCTGGGGCAAAGCCACCGCTGCTGGCTTAAACGTAATGGAAGTAAACGACGCTGTGAAAGCCGCTGACGTAGTCATGGTGCTGCTGCCCGACGAGCAAATCGCCGACGTTTACACCAACAGCATCGAGCCCAACATCAAGCAAGGCGCTGCACTGGCTTTTGCCCACGGCTTTAACGTGCACTACAACCAAGTTAGCCCCCGCGCCGACCTGGACGTGTGGATGGTTGCCCCCAAAGCCCCAGGCCACACCGTGCGCAGCACCTACAAACAAGGCGGCGGCGTGCCCCACTTGGTAGCTGTATACCAAGACAAAACAGGCAAAGCGCGCGACTTGGCTATGAGCTATGCCATGGCAAACGGCGGCGGCAAAGCTGGCATCATTGAAACCACTTTCAAAGAAGAAACCGAAACCGACCTGTTTGGCGAACAAGCCGTACTGTGCGGCGGCGCTGTTGAACTGGTGAAAATGGGCTTCGAGACTCTGGTTGAAGCAGGCTACGCACCTGAAATGGCCTATTTCGAGTGCCTGCACGAGCTCAAGCTGATTGTTGACCTGATTTACGAAGGCGGCATCGCCAACATGAACTACTCGGTTTCCAACAACGCCGAGTTTGGCGAGTATGTAACTGGCCCTGAAGTCGTCAATGAAGAAAGCCGCAAGGCCATGCGCCACGCTTTGAAACGCATCCAAAATGGCGACTATGCCAAGATGTTTATCGAAGAAGGCCGCCTGAACTACCCAGCCATGACAGCACGTCGCCGCCAAAACGCCGAGCACCCCATCGAACAAGTGGGCGGCCAATTGCGCGCCATGATGCCTTGGATTGCCAAAAACAAACTGGTCGACCAGACCAAAAACTAACGTGCAACAGCGGCAGGAAGCACCCATGCCAACAAGCCCCACGCACACACTGCTATGAGTGACTTGTTCGGCAACGCCCCCCTGCCGCCCGCTACGGCTACCACAGCAGCCGTAGCAGCACCCACTGCCCGCCGCACCCAAACAGGTGCAGGTGGGCAGTTTGCCTTGCAAACACCCGCAGAAACAAACGCATCTACCGCTACATCTGCACCTGAGCGCACAGCACCACTGGCCGAGCTACTGCGCCCACAAACGCTTGAGCAGGTCATTGGACAGCAGCATCTCTTGGGCGCAGGCAAGCCGCTGCAACTGGCCTTTGCCTCGGGCAAACCGCACTCCATGATTTTGTGGGGGCCGCCTGGCGTAGGCAAAACCACACTGGCACGCCTTGCCGCACACGCTTTTGATTACGACTTTATCGCGCTCTCGGCCGTATTTAGCGGCGTAAAAGACATCCGCGCCGCCATGGAGCAAGCCGAGCAGCACATTCGCGCAGGGCGCAAAACCATCCTGTTTGTGGACGAAATCCACCGCTTCAACAAAAGCCAGCAAGATGCGCTGCTGCCCTTTATTGAATCGGGGCTAGTCGTCTTTATTGGTGCTACCACCGAAAACCCCTCTTTTGAAGTCAATTCAGCCCTGCTATCGCGCGCGCAAGTCTATGTATTGCAGGCGCTTGGCGAAGACGACCTGCGCCAACTGGCACAACGCGCAGCCCAAAGCCTGCCGCACCTGCAACTTGCCGACAGCGCCATAGCCCTGCTAGTAGCCTATGCCGACGGCGACGCACGCCGCCTGCTTAACCTGCTTGAGCAAGCCGCCACCGCCGCACAAGCCAGCAATATCACAGCCATAGACGGCACTTTTTTGCAGCAGGCACTCGCTGCCAGCACCCACCGCTTTGACAAAGGCGGCGACCAGTTCTACGACCAGATTTCAGCCCTGCACAAATCGGTACGCGGCTCCAACCCAGATGCCGCCCTGTACTGGTTTTGCCGCATGCTCGACGCGGGCGCAGACCCGCGCTACCTTAGCCGCCGCATCGTGCGCATCGCCTGGGAAGACATCGGCTTGGCCGACCCCCGCGCCATGCAAATCGCCAACGATGCCGCCACCACCTTCGAGCGCTTAGGCAGCCCCGAAGGTGAGCTGGCACTCGCGCAAGCCGTCATCTATCTGGCCGTAGCCGCCAAAAGCAATGCAGGCTACAGCGCCTACAAACAGGTACGCGCCTTTATCAAACAAGACAAAAGCCGCGAAGTCCCCATCCACCTGCGCAACGCCCCCACCAAACTCATGCAAGAGCTTGGCCACGGCCGCGCCTACCGCTACGCCCACGACGAGCCCAACGCTTACGCCGCTGGCGAAACCTACCTGCCTGATGCCCTGCCGCAGCAGCCCAACTGGTACCAACCCAGCCCGCGTGGGCTTGAGGGCAAAATTGGCGAGAAAATGGAGCAGCTTAAAAAATGGGATGAAGAAGCGCGCAATAAAAAACCTGATTAACAAGAAGCCAGCCAGCCCAAAAACCTGCACACCCATTCACCCATTTAAAAAACAGACATGCTCAAAATCGTACAAATCACCGACCCCGTTTGCACCTGGTGTTATGGCAATGAGCCGCAAACCCGCGCCATTGCGTTTTTGTACGATGCCCAATGCAAATATTTAATGGGTGGGCTGGTTGAAGATATTCGCAATTTCTACGATGCCCACAATGCGATTGGTGGCACCGATATTGCCGCCACCAATGCCGCAATTATTGCCCATTGGCGCGAAGCATCTGCAAGGCACAAAATGCCTGTTACCAGCGGCGCATTTTGTTTGCTTTCTGAGCAATATCCATCAACCTGGCCGCAAAACATAGCCTACAAAGCGGCTCAAATAGCCGCGCCCGAGCATGCCGAAGCTTTTTTACGCAATATGCGCGTTGCAACGGCGCTGCACGGCAAAATCACATCCAAAACCGAAACGCTGGTAGAAATAGCCAGTGAAACAGGCATGGATATTGCCGCTTTTATTAACGCACTTGATAGCCAACAAGCAAAAGATGCTTTTCAGCAAGACAGGCAATTGATTGCACAGCTTGGCGTGAATGGTTTTCCTGCATTTCTGATTCAATACAAAGATAAATCAGTGCTGCTCAAGGGTTACCAAAGTCTGGAAAACTTCCAAGCAGTTATCAAAATGCTGGGAGGCGGTAGCCAAGAAGCTGTTTTCAATGAAAACGAAATCATGCGCTATCTGCAAAAATTCAAAAAAGCCTTTTTGTGCGAAATTGAAATTTGCTTTGCCCAAAGCCCTGAAAGCTGCCTGCAATTGCTTGAGCAGCTTCAAGCCCAAGGCAAAATCAATATCAGCAAGGTAGAAAATACGTTTGAAATCTGCATAAGCCATGCTGGCACATGCCGTAGCGGAGCATGTGCGCTAACAAGTTAAGTTAAGTAAACCTGCCCATATTTCACCCATTGCCAATTATTTCTCGCCGTGTATAGCCCCCACCCCGCCTCTGGTGCTTTGCCTGCCCGCTTTCGCCGCCACCGCATTTTGATTGTGGGCTGTGGCGATGTGGGCACGCGGCTGATCAAGGGTTTGCAGCCTGTAATGCAGGGCTTGCGCGTATTGGCGCTGTGCCAAGATACGCGCCATGCCGAGCAACTGCGCCGTTTAGGCGCGCAACCCCTTATTGGCGACCTCGACCAGCCACACACCCTGCAACGCCTCTCTGGCTTGGCGCAGCGCGTGCTGCATTTGGCGCCACCCGCCCAGCAAAACGCCCACTGGTGGCGCGACTTGCGCACGCAAGCCCTGCTGCATGCTTTGCGCAGCCGCACGCCGCCGCAGCAGCTTGTATACGGCAGCACCAGCGGCGTGTATGGCGACCAAGGCGGCGCATGGGTGGCTGAAACCACGCCCATTCGCCCGCACACGCCCCGCGCACACCGCAGAGCCGACGCTGAAAGCATGTTGCGCCACTGGGGCAAAGCCAGCATTGCGGCTGGCGCACCTGTGCACGTCAGCATCTTGCGCATACCAGGCATTTACGCCTTAGACAGGGCTGGCGGCAACCCGCGCGAGCGCTTGCTACGCCGCACCCCTGTGCTTGCGCGCGCCGATGACGTTTACACCAACCACATCCACGCCAACGATTTGGCACGCGCCTGCTGGCTGGCCTTGTGGCGCGGCAAAGCACAGCGGCTCTACAACGCCAACGACAACTCGGCCATGAAAATGGGCGACTATTTTGACCTGGCCGCCGCCATGTTTCTGCTACCCAAGCCACCCCGCGTGCCACGGCACACAGCCGAGCGCGAGTTGCCGCTATACCTGTTGAGTTTTATGCAAGAATCGCGGCGCATGCACAACACACGCATCCAGCGCGAGCTGCGCTGGCAGCCCCACTACCCCACCCCGCACGAAGGCCTGCACCCCAAGCTGCAACGTGAGCTTTTTTAAAAAAACTGGCGCGCCACAATGCACCCTCCACATCATCACCCGCCCAAGCAAAGCAGCGCACACCATGCCCCCAGCGCCTTGCTGGCAATTGCTTAAACAGCACACTTCGCAAGGCAAAAAAGCAGAAAAACACCCCAAATCACCCTAACCCATCACCAACGCTTAAATAACAACTTCTAACACTTACAATCCCAGCCATGCTAGCAAAACGAATCATCCCCTGCCTAGACGTCACTGGCGGCCGCGTGGTCAAAGGCGTCAATTTTGTTGAACTGCGCGACGCGGGCGACCCCGTCGAAATCGCTGCCCGCTACAACGAGCAAGGCGCTGATGAGCTCACCTTTCTCGACATCACCGCCACCAGTGATGAGCGCGACCTGATACTGCCCATCATCGAAGCAGTAGCCTCGCAAGTCTTCATCCCGCTTACCGTAGGCGGCGGCGTGCGCACCGTGCAAGACGTGCGCCGCTTGCTCAACGCAGGCGCAGACAAAACCAGCTTTAACTCGGCAGCAATAGCCAACCCCGACATCATCCGCGAAGCCTCGCAACGCTACGGCGCACAATGCATCGTTGTAGCCATAGATGCCAAACGCCGCACCGAGCCACAAGACATTGCTGCGCGCGGTCAAGGCTGGGACGTATACAGCCACGGCGGGCGCAAAAACACAGGCATTGATGCCGTGCAGTGGGCGCGCCAAATGGCAGACTACGGCGCGGGCGAAATCTTGCTCACCAGCATGGACCGCGACGGCACCCAAAGCGGCTTCGACCTGGAACTCACCCGCGCCGTAAGCGACGCTGTGCCCGTACCCGTCATCGCATCAGGCGGCGTAGGCACGCTTGAGCACTTGGCCGACGGCGTGCAAATCGGCGGAGCTGATGCCGTGCTCGCAGCCAGCATCTTCCATTACGGCACCTACACCATCACTCAAGCCAAACAACACATGGCCGCGCGCGGCATACCTGTACGCCTATGAACACCCCTACTCCTTGCACCGCAAACTGGCTTGATGCCATCCGCTGGGACAAAGACGGCCTAGTCCCCGCCATTGCCCAAGAGCAAGGCAGCGGCGACATCCTCATGTTTGCCTGGATGAACCGCGAAGCACTGCAAAAAACCGCCGAACTTGGGCAAGCCGTGTACTACAGCCGCTCACGCCAAAAACTCTGGCACAAAGGCGAAGAAAGCGGCCATGTGCAAATCGTGCATGACATACGGCTAGACTGCGACAACGACGTCATCTTGCTCACCATCACCCAAACAGGCCACACCCCGGGCATAGCCTGCCACACAGGGCGCCATAGCTGCTTTTACCAGCACCTGCACAACGGGCAGTGGCAAGCTGCCGAGCCCGTGCTCAAAGACCCGAAAACCATCTACAAATAAGCGCCCAGCACCACAGCCACCACAAGCCGCGCCACTCGCCCTAAGCCGCAAACCCTCACAGCCAACACACATGAGCACCCCCTTAGCACCCACACCATTAGCAGACACACTCGCGCAACTGGCCAACACCATTGAAAGCCGCCTGCCAGCACGCGGCGGCAATGCCGAAACCAGCTACGTAGCCCGTCTGCTGCACAAAGGCCCTGATGCTTTCTTGAAAAAAATCGGCGAAGAAGCCACCGAAGCCGTCATGGCAGCCAAAGACATAGACGCAGGCGGCGACAAAGGCAAACTGGTATACGAAATAGCCGACCTCTGGTTTCACAGCATGATTGCGCTCGCCCACTACGGCCTGCGCCCCGAAGACATCATCACCGAGCTGCAACGCCGCGAAGGCACCAGCGGCATAGAAGAAAAAGCCCAGCGCAAAACATAAAAACGCGCAAGCACAACGCGCACAACACGCCCCTTAGAAACACAACACCCACCTAAAGGAGTAGCCCCATGACCAGCACCGCCACCAATAACACCACCGCCACCGACTGCATCTTCTGCAAAATCGCCGCAGGCCAAATCCCGTCACGCAAAGTCTACGAAGACGAAGACCTGCTCGCCTTCCACGACATCGCCCCCTGGGCCCCCGTACACCTGCTCGTCATCCCCAAACGCCACATCGCATCTATGGCGCAAATCACCCCGCAAGACAGCGCCCTCATGGGCAAAATCATGACGCTAGCCCCCCAACTGGCGCTTGACAACGGCTGCGAACCCTACCCACAAGGCGGCTACCGCATCGTCATCAACACAGGCACGCACGGCGGGCAAGAAGTGCACCACCTGCACGTCCACATCATCGGCGGCCCGCGCCCTTGGAAGCAGGGCTAAATAACGAGCCATACCGTCCTTTTGCAAGATTGGCAAGCCAACAAACACCTTGCACAAGACGGCAACAAGGCTGCGATATGTACGCATCGCCACGCCGCCAATAGCCTGACTTGCAAGCGTGAACACAGCCCAAATAGCGTAGACAAAGAAAAAGCCGTTGATATAAACCAACGGCTTTTTTGCATGATTTGGTCGGAGTGAAAGGATTCGAACCTTCGACCTTCTCGTCCCGAACGAGACGCGCTACCAGGCTGCGCCACACTCCGAAAGAGGCGGTATTTTATCTGAAGCCAGCTTGTGCTTTCTGCTTTTTTTGTGCGCATAGCGTAGACTCTGCGCAGCTCGTTTTCCTCGCTCACCACGCCCATGCCACCCACCAACCGCGCCCTGCTTTGGGATATTTTTTGTGCCGTTATCGACAACTATGGCGATGTGGGCGTGTGTTGGCGGCTGGCGGTTAATCTGGCAGAGCGCGGCCAGCGTGTGCGCCTGTGGCTTGATGACGCCAGCGCCTTGCAGTGGATTGCCCCATCTGGGCACGCAGGCGTTACCGTGCTGCCTTGGCAGCGCCCTTTGCAAGCGGCAGATTTGCCGCACGAAACTGCCGATGTGCTGGTAGAGGCTTTTGGCTGCAACTTGTGCGACGCTGTGCAGGCGCGCTGGAGCAGTCAGCAACAAACCAACAAGCAAACAGGCCAAACGGGGCTGTGGCTCAATCTGGAGTACCTCTCGGCAGAAGGCTTTGTAGAGCGCAACCATTTACTGCCTTCGCCCGTGTTGCACGGTGCGGCGGCTGGGTGCAGCAAAGTGTTTTTTTATCCTGGCTTTACGGCCAATACGGGCGGCTTGCTGCGCGAGCCAGATTTGGCGCAGCGCCAGCAGCAGTTTGACCGCTCCAAATGGCTTACCCAGCACGGTGCTGATAGCACCCGCTTTACCTATAGCCTGTTTTGCTACGAGCCGCCTGCCTTGGCGCAGTGGCTCAAGCAATTGCAGCAAGCCAGCAGCGCACCTGTTAGCGCACCCGCTGCAAACAGCATGGCAGCAACCCTGCCCACTACTGGCGCACAAGTGCTGGTAACACCTGGGCGCACTTGGCAAGCTGTGCAAGCTGTGCAAGCTGTGCAAACAGCGCAGACAACAGCCCCATGCGCACAGCCCGAGGCAAACACACCCGCCGCCTGCAAGCTGCTCGCCTTACCTTGGCTTACGCAAGTAGATTTTGACCACCTGCTTTGGGCCAGCGACTGCAATTTTGTGCGCGGCGAAGACTCTCTGGTGCGCGCCTTGTGGGCAGGCAAACCGCTGGTCTGGCACATCTACCCCCAGCACGACAACGCCCACCACGCCAAGCTGGATGCTTTTTTAGACTGGCTTGATGCCCCGCCCAACATGCGCCAATTTCACCACGTCTGGAACGGCGCCAGCACCGCCGCCTTGCCTCAGCCCCACTGGGCGCAATGGCAAGAATGCATCACACAAGCGCGTGCGCGCCTGTTGCAGCAAAACGATTTAGCCAGCCAATTGCTAACCTTGGCAAAGGCTTAACTCAGGCAAAAGCTTCGCCCCACAGACAACAACACAAAAACCAGCCAAAGCCGCAAAACCCGTATCCCCTACAACCAGTCTCCATGCTCCTTCCCAGCCATTTATGCCCTGCAACCCGCATAAACACTGGTTCTAGCCTTTCCCAATCAAATTTTGGTATTTCCTTTTGCGACTTCTGCGTAACTTCTGCGCCCTCTGCGTTCGCCCCCGTATTTCCTCTGCGCCCACCCCCCAAAAACGCATTACGGCGGCAAGCACCAAAGCACTTACCGCCGTAAATCATGCCTCAAAAAGCAGTTTTAATGCCGCAGCGCATTCACGCTGGCAAAAACCCTTCTACCGACAAATAGCGCTCGCCCGTATCGTAGTTAAAGCCCAGCACACGCGCATTGGGCGGCAGCTCGGGCAGCTTTTGGGCAATGGCCGCAAGCGTGGCTCCGCTGCTAATGCCCACCAGCAGCCCCTCTTGCGTAGCACTGCGCCGCGCAAAATCCATAGCGGCTGCGCCATCCACCTGTATCACGCCATCAAGCAAGCTGATATTGAGGTTTTTAGGCACAAAACCCGCGCCAATGCCCTGAATCGGGTGCGCCCCCGCCTCGCCACCACTTATCACGGGCGAAGCCGCAGGCTCCACCGCAAACACTTGCAATTGCGGCCACTGCGCTTTGAGCACCTGCGCCACGCCAGACAAATGCCCGCCCGTGCCTACGCCGCTAATCAGCACATCAAGCCCTTCGGGGAAATCTGCCAAAATCTCTTGCGCCGTAGTGCGCGCGTGGGCAGCGGGGTTGGCGGGGTTATCAAACTGCTGTGCAATCCACGCGCCAGGCGTTTGCGCAGCCAGCTCTTGTGCGCGGGCAATAGCGCCCTTCATACCCAAGGCACGTGGCGTTAGGTCAAACGTTGCGCCATAAGCCAGCATCAGGCGGCGGCGCTCCACGCTCATGCTATCGGGCATCACCAAAATCAGCTTGTAGCCCTTCACAGCCGCCACCATCGCCAATCCCACGCCCGTATTGCCCGAAGTAGGCTCAATAATGGTTGCGCCTGGCTTGAGCAAACCCATTTTTTCAGCATCTTCCACCATCGCCAGCGCAACGCGGTCTTTGAGCGAGCCAGCGGGGTTAAACCGCTCTGCCTTAATCCAAACTTGCTGCGTGCCCGCAAACATACGCGCAAAGTGGATATGCGGTGTGCGGCCAATGGTCTCCAATACTGATACAGCTTTCATCAAAACATCCTTTGAATTTGGTGAATAAACAATGCTTAAAAAACAGGCCAGTTGCGCTTACTCTGGCGCTTACCCTGGCCTGCCAAAGCATTGTAGGAAAGTTTTTGCAGCCCTCCATGCAATAAGCCTTTACGCCCATATTCGCCTGCCTTTGTGCGGAAAAACCACACCCTCGCCAACCCAGCCATTTGCCGCCACACTCGCCAAAACCAAAGCACCAGCCGCCAATACGCCCCCACAAACACCACCTTTTAGCCCAAGTTCTATAAAAGTCTGGCGCAAACTTGCCTAAGCCCTGTTTTTTTGGGATAATCAGCGGCTTTTCCGAAATCTTACGGATTAGGCAAGTCGCGCTCATCGTGCTTATGCTTGGGTTTTCATACAAAGAAACTTGGCATATTGATGCGTTGCATGGCGTGCATCCATTACTAAACTTTGAGAGATTAAATCCATGAAACGCACTTACCAACCCTCCAAAACCCGCCGCGCCCGCACCCACGGTTTTCTGGTTCGCATGAAAACACGCGGCGGCCGCGCTGTAATCAACGCACGCCGCGCCAAAGGCCGTAAACGCTTGGCCGTCTAAGCCATTTTGTTTACGTCTGCCCCGTGCAGGCCACTTACAACCGCCGTACCGCAAGCACCTACACTTGCAGCGGCGGTTTTTGTATGAATAGCACCCCCGCACCTTCCCCCGCCTGCTCACCACTGCAAAAGGCCCAGCAATTCCAAGCCGTAATGCAGCGTGGGCAAGTAGTGGCACGCAGCGCACATTTTGTACTGCACACCTTGCGCTGGCCTGCTGGAGCCCTCACTCCTGCAGCCACCAAAGCGCAAGACATGCTGCTGTTTGATGCCGCGCGCAAAACCTATCTGGGAGCCATAGTCCCCAAACGCTGGGCGCGTCGCGCAGTAACGCGCAACCTCATAAAACGGCAAATTCGCAACGTAATGCCCATCTACGCTCCCACTCCTGGCAGCCAAATGCCCGATAGCTTGGCCGTAGTTGTGCGCCTGCGCGCCTCTTTCGACGCGCAGCAATTCATCAGCGCCAGCTCGCCCATGCTGCGCGCGGCAGTGCGCAACGAGCTAAACACACTGCTTTCCAAGCCAGACTGGGCGCGCATAGCAGCCCTGCCCGCGCCACTGCGCAAAGCCTGGCAAGCAAAAACACCACCGTTACACGCAGCCGCCCACCACACAGCCGCGCCTTCTGGCACAATGCCAGCTTTGCCATGAACCTAGCACAGCGCACACTAATCCTGCTCGTTAAAGCCTATCGGCTGCTACTTAGCCCCTGGCTAGGCGGTGCATGTCGCTTTGAGCCAACGTGCTCGGTATACGCACTCGGTGCGCTTGAACGGCACGGCGCGCTAGCAGGCAGCTACCTGACAGCCGCACGCATACTGCGCTGCCACCCGTTTTGCCAAGGCGGCTGCGACCCCGTACCCGAACAAGCCCCCCGCTTGTTTAGCGGCTTGCTGGCACGCAACGCCAACACCAAAAACCATTAAATCCACCCTTTGTTTCATTCTGATTGCTCTACCCGCCCATGAATAACGATACCCGACGCACCATTTTGGGTGCTGTTTTATTTGCCTCTCTTTTCATGATTTGGAACCAGTGGCTTGAATACAGCGGCAAAACGCCCATGTTCTCCTTTGGCAAAAAACCAGCAGTCACAGCCAGCGCACCAGCTTCGGCGCAAGATGCGGCTGCCAGCCTACCAGCCAGCAGCAGCTCTGCGCCCGCACAAAGCACATCTGCCAGCCCCGCCTTGGCAGCAGCACCAGCCGTTGCAGGCGAAAAAATCTCTGTCAGCACTGACGTACTCAAGCTAACCTTCAACACCACTGGCGCTAGTCTGGTAGGGGCTGAGTTGCTGCATTTTCACGAACAAAGCAATATGGAGATGACTGCTTTCAAACTCCTTGACAGCAGCACATCTCTGCAATACATGGTGCAAACAGGCCTGATTGGCGGCGACTACCCCAACCACCTCACCCCCATGAAGCTCGTCACACCAGAGCGCGAGCTAGCTGCTGGCAAAAACGAGCTGCAAGTGCGCTTTGAATCCGACCCCGTTGGCGGCGTAAAACTGGTTAAAACCTACACCCTCAAACGCGGCAGCTATGCCATTACGGTAGAAAACGACGCAACCAACACAGGCACCGCCCCCGTTACGGCGCAACTTTATAACCAGCTTGTGCGCGACAACAGCAAAACCCCAGGCAGCAGCACCTTTTACTCTACCTACACGGGCCCAGCCTTCTACAGCGACGAAGAAAAGTACCAAAAAACACCTTTCAGCGACATTGAAAAAGGCAAAGCCACTTACCAGAAAAGCACCAATAACGGCTATGTAGCCATGGTGCAGCAATTCTTTGCTACAGCTTGGCTGCCCGAAGCAGGCAAACCCCGCGAAAACTATGTACGCCAGCAAGACGGCCTGTATGCCGCTGGGCAAATCTTCAATCTGGGCAGCATTGCCCCAGGTGCAACCAGCACAAACAAAACAACGCTCTTTGTAGGCCCCCAGCAAGAGCAAGTAATGCGCCAGCTATCGCCCAACCTTGAAGCAGTGAAAGACTACGGCAGACTCACCATCATTGCCCGCCCCTTGTACTGGCTGCTTACACAGCTCAACAGCATATTGCACAACTGGGGCTGGTCCATCATGGCGCTGGTGGTGCTGCTGAAAATTGCCTTTTACTGGTTTAACCACAAGGCTTACTCCAGCATGGCAAAAATGCGCACGCTCTCGCCCAAGCTGGAAGAACTCAAAAAACGCTATCCCGATGACAAGGAAAAGCTCCAGGTCGAAACCATGCGCATGTACCGCGAGGAAAAAATCAATCCTCTGGGCGGCTGCCTGCCCATGCTGATACAAATGCCCGTGTTCTTTGCACTGTACTCGGCGCTGTCATCCACCGTTGAAATGCGCGGCGCGCCATGGATTTGGTGGATTAAAGACTTGGCCGCACCCGACCCCTACTACATCCTGCCCATTTTGATGACGGCATCTAGCCTGCTGCAAGTTTGGCTCAACCCCAAACCATCTGACCCCACACAGGCCAAACTGATGTGGCTCATGCCCTTGAGCTTTGCCTTCATGTTCTTCTTCTTCCCCTCTGGGCTAGTGCTGTACTGGGTTACCAACAACCTGCTTTCTATTGCACAGCAGTGGTCTATCAACCGCCACTTGGAAAAGAAGAAGTAAAACCCGCACAACTGCCCACAACTGCCAATTGGTAACTAACTGCTTACCAACTGGCAGCCAAGCCCTTGCCAGCAGTTTGGCTCGCCCGTTAGCCACTGTTTTAGCAAAGCAATTTTGCCAATTAAGCGCCGCGCCACTACAGCGCGGCGTTTTTATTGCTTTTACTCTGCGCTATCATTCCGAACTATCTCCCCCTTTCTTTAGACTAATTTCAGACTAAACCATGCATTTTTCCAGCCAAGACATTTCTACACTCGACCTCTATCGCCTGCTTACAAGCGGCATAGTTCCGCGCCC
>JAGONG010000061.1:5605-8948 GCA_017993135.1 Allobrachymonas sp. | reverse complement strand
TTTGCGCCATCCGCCGTGCGTGGGCTGGGCGCGTGCAGGCTGGGGGCGCTTGGGCAGGCGTTAGCGCACATCGTTATGGTCAATCTCTACGGTATGCCCTACCCCGCCTTCAAAGCGGATAAAAAACGAACCTTGCGGGCGCTTGAAGCGCACTTGTGCTTTTTCGTCAAACTTGCCCGACCAAAGCGTTGCGTCTTCGTACGACAGTACCGTTACAGGCACGCCGCTTGCACTGCCGCCATCAGAAAAGCCGCCTTCGCACATGATGTGCTGCTCAGGTTCGGCGTAGCAGCTCATCAGCGGCGAATGGGCATGTGCCGCGCCGCACAGCAACGACAAGGCAGTAAAAGCAGAAAAAGCGCCCAAAGTGGCAAACGGGCGCAAATTTGTAGTATTTAAAAACATGGAAACCCTTTCGCAAGCCGCTGGCAGGTAAAGCATGTGGCAAAACATATGGCAAAGGATGTGCAAAGTCACATGACAAATTAGGAAAGTAACATTCTAATTGAGAATTATTCTTAGCGCGTAGAGGGCTGTGTTTTTTGCACCCTGTGTTTTGCCAAAACCAAAACCAAAACCAAAGCCAAAGCCAAAGCCATAGTTTCAAGCGGCAGCAAAAAAACAGTATTGACAGCGTGTGCCTTTTACCCGCGCTGGCGTTTATATACTTGGGGCTTTGCATGGCAACAGGCATATTGCAGCGCCAAGCCCCCCAGCCGCAAGATTTGCCAGCGCACGCCTTGCAGCTTTAACTCTTTTACAGCATTTCGCCATGATATCACCTGCCAACACACCCGCCGCCGTATTTACGCCCGAGCAATCTCTTTTAGGCAAGAGCAGCACTTACGCGCAAGAGTACGACCCCAGTTTGCTCTACCCTTTGCCGCGTGCGCCCAAGCGGGCTGAAATTGGCATAGAAGGCAGCACTTTGCCTTTTATGGGCATGGATTTGTGGACGGGCTATGAGCTAAGCTGGCTCAACCCGCGCGGCAAGCCGCAAATTGCCATCATGCAGGTGCAAATTCCGTGCGAGAGCACGCACATTATCGAAAGCAAATCGTTCAAGCTCTACCTCAACAGCTTTAACAACAGCCAGTTTGCTGATGCCCAAACGGTGCAGCAACGCATTACAGACGACATTAACGCCGCCTTGTGGCACGGCACAAGCAGCGCCAACATACCCGCGCGCGCCAGCGTGCAACTGGTGCTGCCCGAGCAGTTTGAGCAGCAAAAAATTGCCGAGCTGCAAGGCTTGAGCCTAGACAGGCTTGATGTGCAATGCACCCACTACCAGCCCGCGCCCGAGCTGCTTGAGGCAGACCACAGCCAGCCCGCAGTAGATGAAACCTTAACGAGCAATCTGCTCAAAAGCAATTGTCTGGTTACGGGCCAGCCCGATTGGGGCAGCGTGCAAATCAGCTACAGCGGCGCGCCCATTAACCAAGAAGGGCTGCTGCGCTACCTGGTGAGCTTTCGCAACCACAATGAATTTCACGAGCAATGCGTAGAACGCATTTATATGGACATCATGCGCCGCTGCCAGCCTGCACACTTAACGGTGTATGCCCGCTACACGCGCCGAGGCGGGCTGGATATTAACCCTTTGCGTACCAGCCAGCCGCAAGCCTTGCCCGCCAGCCTGCGCTGCGCCAGACAGTAAGGCAGACGCAACGCAGGCAGACACAATCAGGCAAACGTAAAACGGCATAGCCCGCGCCAGCCGTGCGCACACGCACACGCTTGCAGGCACGGGCACGGCGTGCGGGCTATTTAAGCCACAGTTGTACAGCGTGCAAACCAACGCCCGCAATGCCTGCTGCGAGGGTGGCGCTGATGCGGATGTATTGCAAATCGCGGCCAATATTGCGCTCAACTTCATTGACCAGATACTTCGTATTCCAGCCCTGAATGGTGTTGCGGATGTGCTCGGGGGCGATTTGGCGCAGATGGTCGGTCAAGTGCCATATCAGGGTTTGCATTTGGTTGTTGATGCTGCTTTGCCAGGCGGTATCGTGGCGCAAGCGGCTGCCTAAAAAAGAGGCGTATTGGATAAAGCGCGAAGCCAGATGGGAGTCGGGTTTTTGCAAATCGGCAGCGAGATGGTCGCGCAACATGGGCCAGATTGAAGCGACGAAGGTTTGCAGCGCGGGCTGCTGCATGAGCAGCTCTTTTTGCAGGTGCGGCTGGGCTTGCGCAATGGCGCCGCCTGTAATTTGCAAAAGCACTTGCTGGGATTGGGCGCAATACTGCACGCGCAAGGGGTGGTGCGGGTTAAAAAGCATGCTTTGCGCCTCATCAACAATGGATTGCGACAAATGCGCGGCAAGCGTCTCGGCAATGTTTTCGGTGTATGAAAACTGGTCGGTAAGCCAAAGCAGCTTGGGGTATTGCTGCTTGGCTGCTTCAACCATTTCTTCGCTGATGGATTTGCGCACAGATGGCGTGCTGGCCCAGTGGATGATTTTTCGCAAGCTGCAATCGAGCATGGGCTGCGGGTTTTGGTCGGGCTTGAGCAAGCGCACCATTTGCTCAACGGCTGGGGTGCTGCCATGTGTGTGCAATTCGCGCTGCAGCAGCGAGCAAAGCTCGCGCTCAATGGCGGGGTTGTCGAGCTTTTTAAAAGAGCTTGCGGCCCAGTCTTGCAGTTGGGCGGTAAAGCTGCGCAGTTGCGCTGGGTTGCTCAGGGAGCTGCCTAGCTTTTGGGCGGGATTGAATACCGCAGTGCGCGCGATGAGTGCTTCTTTGTCGAGAAAATTGTTGTGCATAAATTGCCCCATGCCTTGGGCAATTTGGCTTTGAAGGCGGGCAACAAGGGCGGTGTAGGCAAAGGGCAAACCCAGCGGGCGGCGAAACAAGGCAGTGGTGACAAACCAGCTTGCCAGTGCGCCTATGGTGGCAGCTTGGGCAAATGCGCCTGCCCAAGCCCAAGGGCCAAGCCGCCCCATGCGGTGGCTAAGCAGCAGCAGGGCTAAAGAAAGCAGCAAGACGAGAAAGGCAGCAGCCTTTGCTTGGCGCAGGGTGCGGGTTTTAGTGTCGGCGGTGGTCGTCGGCATAAATGGGTGATTAGCGGGGTTGCATTAAGCGTATATTAAATTGTAAAAACGGGCGCTGGCAAGATGCGATTAAAAGAGATAAGCGGGTGTTTTCCCTAGGGTTTTTAGCTGTTTTGTTTTTTTTGCAAAGACGTAAATTGGTGCTTTGGGGGTGTGGGTTGAATGGAGGTATAGCGGAGTTGTTTTGCATGCAAGTGAAAACGCAAAAATCCATCATTTTTTCTGAGCAGGTGGCAATCTGCACCTTGGTTTAAAAGCCGAAGTGGATTCGCGCCTGCGCGGCAATGGCG
>JAGONG010000061.1:0-5505 GCA_017993135.1 Allobrachymonas sp. | reverse complement strand
TTGGCATCGCCCACGCCGCTGATGCTGCGCAGTGCGGCCAGTGTTTCGGGGGCTGCGCTGGCAATAGCTGCCAAAACGCTGTCGCTAAAGATGACGTAGGCTGGCAGGCCGTTGGCGCGGGCGATTTCGCTGCGCCATTGTTTGAGGGCATCAAAGCGGCTGCGCGCGGCTGCATCGAGCGTGGCAGCGGCGGGGCTGCTGCGCAGTGTGCTTGCGCCATGTTCGCCGCTGCGGCGGCTGCGGCTGCTGCGCGGGGTGGGCGCGGCTTGGCGCAGGTGCACGGGCTGCTCGCCGCGCAAGATGGGGCGGGCTGCGGCGGTGAGGTGCAAGGTGTTGTATTGGCTGGCTTTTACCAGCAATGCGCCGCTGGCAACCAGTTGGCGCAGTACGCTGCGCAGTTGTGCTTCGCTCATGTCGGCAGCAAGGCCAAAGGTGCTGATGTTTTGGTGGCCAAATTGCTGCACTTTTTCGGTGTCTTTGCCGCGCACTACGTCCATGATGTGGCCTGCGCCAAAAGATATGCCGCTGAGTTGCTGCACGCGGTAGATGGTTGAGAGCAGTTTGCGGGCGGCATCGCTTGCGTCCCACACGTTGGGGCGGTGTAGGCAGTTGTCGCAATTGCCGCAGTTGTGGGCGGTGGTGGCTGCTGCTGCGGTGCTGGTGGTGGCGACGGTGGCTGTGTTGGCGGTGCTTGCGGTGCTTGCGGGGTCGGCTAATTGAGCAGTGGCGCTGGTTTCGCCAAAGTAGGCAAGCAAGCGGGCGCGGCGGCAATCGGTGGCTTCGGCCAAGGCAAGCAGGGCATCGAGTTTGGCGGTTTGGATGCGTTTGAAATCGTCTGCGGCGGGGCTGGCATCAATCATGCGGCGCTGGTTTACTACGTCTTGCAAGCCATACACCATCCAGGCGGTGGCGGGTGCGCCATCACGCCCTGCGCGACCTGTTTCCTGGTAGTAGCTTTCGATATTGCGGGGTAAATCCAAGTGCGCTACAAAGCGCACGTCGGGCTTGTCTATGCCCATGCCAAAGGCAATGGTTGCCACCATCACCACGCCTTCTTCGCGCAAAAAGCGGTTTTGGTGCGCGGTGCGCGTGGCAGTATCAAGCCCCGCGTGGTAGGGCAAGGCGTTAATGCCTTCTTGCGCCAGTGCTTCGGCAACGTCTTCAACGCGCTTGCGGCTTTGGCAGTAAACAATGCCTGCGTCGCCTTCGTGCTCGTCGCTAATAAAGCGCTTGAGCTGCGAAAGCGGGTCGCGTTTTTCAACAATCTGGTAGCGGATGTTGGGGCGGTCAAAGCTGCTGATAAATTGCGGCGCGGCTTGCAGGTGCAGCCGCTCGGCAATGTCTTGCCGCGTAATAGCGTCTGCCGTGGCAGTAAGCGCCATGCGTGGCACGCCCGCAAACTGCTGGGGCAGCACATCAAGCTGGCGGTATTCGGGGCGAAAATCGTGCCCCCATTGGCTTACGCAATGCGCCTCGTCAATGGCAAACAGCGCCAGAGCGCCCTGCGCGTAAAGCCGTTGCAGCAGCCCTTGAAAGCGCGGCGTAGTCAGCCGCTCGGGCGCAACGTAAAGCAAAGTGATGCGCTGCCCAAGCAAATCAGCCTCTACGCTGGCGGCTTGCTGTGCATCAAGCGTGGAATTAAGAAAAGCCGCAGCCACGCCCGCTTCGTGCAACGCGCCCACCTGGTCGTGCATCAGCGCCACCAAGGGCGACACCACCACCGTGCAGCCGCGCCCACGGCGCTGCAAGGCAATGGCAGGAATCTGGTAACACAGCGACTTGCCCCCGCCAGTAGGCATAAGCACCAGTGCATCACCACCAGCCAGCACCGTATCAATCACGGCTTGCTGCTGGCCGCGAAACTGGGGGTAACCAAACACTTGCTGGAGAATGTCAAAAGGGTGGGCTGAGGCGGTGTGTGGCACGGGCAGATTGATGGGTGTGGGCAAAGCTGCAATTATTCGCTATTTTCAGCAAGCATAAGCACCACATGGCACAATGCACACCACTGTGAACGACACCCTGCCTCCCCTCATGCAAGAAGCCAATGACTTAACCCGCGCCCACCGCCTGCACGATGGCGGCATGGCTTCGCGGCGGCGTTGTGTGTGCGTATGCGTGGATGACTTTGGCCTGCACAGTGGCATCAACGCAGCCGTGCTGGACTTGAGCCAGCGCAAGCGCATAGGGGCTACAGGTTGCATGGTTGATGGGCCCGCTTGGGCAAGCGGCGCTGCTGCCCTGCGCCAATTGCCAGCCAGCCAGCTTGATGTAGGGCTGCATTTTGACTTGACCGAGGCACGCCTTGCCCCCCAGCGCACAAGCTCTATAAGCCCCGCCAACGGTGCGCTGCAGGCAGGCAGCAAACTGCCGCTGCGCCAAATCATCATCGCCAGCTACCGCCAGCAGCTCGATAGCGACTGGCTCGCAGCCGAAGTCACGCGCCAGCTCGACGCTTTTGAAGCCGCCATGCAGCGCCCACCCGCCTTTGTAGATGGGCACCAGCACGTACACCAACTGCCGCAAGTGCGCGAAGCACTACTGGCTGAATTGCAGCGTCGCTACCCTGCACAAGAAGCCAGCCCAAGCAGCACCGCCAGCATCACGGCAAGCAGCACAACAAGCGGCGCAACAAACCCCGCTACCCCACCCGCCCGCCCTTGGCTGCGCTGCACCCGCCCCGCCCTGCGCGGCTTAAAAGCAGCCAGCGCGGGCGCGGCCAATGCGTTTAAAGCCAGCGTTATCGGCTGCTTGGGTGCGGCAGAACTGGCGCGGCAAGCACAAGCCGCAGGCTTTGCCATGAGCCGCGCCTTATCGGGCGTGTATGGCTTTGACGGCTCTGCCGCGCGCTACCAGCGCTTGCTTGCCCTTTGGCTGCAACACAGCCAGCATGGCGACGTGCTCATGTGCCACCCCAGCGCCAGCGTGGTTGAAGGCGACGCCATAGCCAGCGCCCGCTGCATTGAATACCAAGTGCTAGCCGCCGAGAGCTTTGAGCAAATCATGCAACAAGCCAACGTACACATTGCCCCGCACAGCGGCGGCGGCGCACTGCCCCTGCCCGCCTGAAAGCAGCCTGCATTGCTTGCCAGCCTGCCGTCAGCACTACACGGCTGCAAGCGACACAAAATGGCATCAGGCAGCCTAAGATGGCACAAAGCTGCATAAGATAGCCAACAAGATACAGAAAACCGCCCCACCAACCCCCAAGCCAATCTGCGGAGCAACCCCCCTATGCAATGGCAAGCCATCCTCACGCGCATAGCGCAGCACCTGCAACACACCCATGCCGACCCCACCCAAAGCGTGGTGCTGCTGCCCTTTGCCCAGCTTGTGCCTTTGGCGCGCAAGCAATGGGCGCAGCGCTGGCCTTGCAGCTTGTTGCCGCGGTTTGAGACCACCAGCAGTTGGGCGCAACGCCTGCACGCCTTTGCGCCCGACGCAAACGATATAAGCCGCGATGCCGCGCGTGACTTGCTTACCGCGCAGCGTTTGGTGCAACAAACCCCTTGGGCGCGACAAAGCCACTGGCTGGCCGCGCGCGTGTACGAAGCCGCCATGCAGCTCGCCCCCCTTGCCGCAGCCCAGCACCCGCAAGCACGCGCCAGTTGGGGCGCAGACATGCAGCAGCAGCTTATTGCCCTGCACCAGCAGCGCCACAACGAGCTCACCACGCTTGACTATGAACAAGCCATAGCCGCCATAGCCATCACATGGGCGGCGCATTCGGCTTACGCCACTGATGCCCTGTTTGCCGCCATAGACGCGGGCCAGCTACAAGCCTTGCTGGTGCTCAACGGCCTGCAACCCGACCCACTGGCGCACGCCCTGCACACCCAGCTTGCCGCCCAGCGCCCGCAAGCCGTCTGCGTGCTGCAATGGGATGAAGCGCAGGATGAAGCACAGGATGAACCACAAGCCCGAGTGCAAAATCCTGCCACCCTGCCCCCCGTGCGCCTGCACACAGCCGCGCACTTTGAAGACCAAGCCCAACGCGCCGCCGCCTGCGTGCAACAAGCCGTTGAGCGCGGCCAAGGGCTGGTTGCGCTGGTAGATAACGACCGCGCCCTTACCCGCCGCATTCGCGCCTTGCTCGATGGCCAAGGGCTGGCCCTGCGCGACGAAACTGGCTGGAAACTCTCCACCACCCATGCCGCCAGCCAGCTTATGGCGCTGCTACGCGCCTGCTCCGCCCAAGCCGAAAGCGATGCAGTGCTGGCATGGCTCAAACTGGCGCAAGCAGCGCAAGCAGCACTGGCAGACCAATCGCCCACCGCGCCACAGCAGCAAGCAGAGCCAGCCGCGCCGCCCGCGCCCTTATCTGCAACTACATCCGTAACTACATCCGCGCCCGAGCCACAAGCAGCCACAGCCATCACCGCCGAAGCCGTCAGCCAGATTGAAAGCCACCTGCGCAGCCACAGCCATGCCCGTTGGCCGTCACTGCCCTATTGGCAAAAATGGGCGCAAAAAAATGGAGTAAACCCCGCCATTGGCAACATAGATGGCAACGTCAGCATCAATACAGCGCAAGCACTCGCCTGCCGCGTAGAGCAATGGCGCCAAGCCCTCACGCAGCCGCGCCCCTTGCAGCAATGGTTGGCCGATGTGCGCTGCATCTTGCACCACACAGGCCAGTGGCAATGGCTGGCGCAAGACGATGCGGGCAGTGCCGTGTTGCAAAGCCTGCACTGGCAAACAGGCGCTGCCCCGCTGCTTGAGGCGCAAGCCAACAGCGCCGCGCCGAGCTGGACGCAAGCCGCATTCACCCACTGGGCAAGCCAAGTCATAGAAGCGGGCAAATACAACCCCAGCCACCCCCAGCGCGAGCAAGTGGCATTGGTACCACTGAGCCAACTGCTCTTGCGCCCCTTTGCCGCAGTCGTCATCCCGGGCTGTGACGAAAAACGCCTGCCCGTTGTGCCCGAGCCACAAGGCATCTGGACACCCGCCCAACGCGCCTTGCTGGGCATGGGCGAGCAAGCGCAATTGCAAAGCAGCCAGCGCCGCGCCTGGCAATACGCCTTGAGCTACGCACAGGTGGATGTGCTCTACAGCAGCAGCGAAGACGGCGCTAGCCAGCAGCCCAGCCCGCTGCTGCTGGAGTGCCTGCTCCAATCGCAAATCCAGTCACAACCTCAGTCACAGCTCGCGCCACAATCCACAGCACAATCCACAGCACAAGCCACACCCGCTGGCGCTAGCCTGCGCCCCATTTGCCCTGCGCCCGACCCGCGCCCTGTGCGCCCGCTGCCAGCCGCTCCGCAAACCATGCCCCAGCCGCAAAGCCAGCGCCTGCCAGTAACGCACCTGTCAGCCAGCAGCTACGCCACCCTGCGCGAATGCCCCTACAGCTTCTTTGCACTGCACCAGTTAAATCTGCAACAAGCCCAAGAGCTCACCGAGGCCATCGAAAAACGCGACTTTGGCAACTGGCTGCACCGCACCTTGCAGATTTTTCATGAGCAGCTTCACGCAGAAGGCTTGCAGCCTGCCAGCCTGCCC
>JAGONG010000060.1:5846-8957 GCA_017993135.1 Allobrachymonas sp. | reverse complement strand
CGCAAGACCTTAAACAACTCGTTGCCGCCATTAACCAGCTTCGCGCTAACGGCCACATCTTGGCTTACCACGACCGCAGCGACGGCGGCCTGCTGGCAACCGTGGCAGAAATGGCCTTTGCAGGCAATGTAGGCGTTGCTTTGAATATCGATATGCTGCTGGCAGCGGGCGATGGCATCAGCGACAGCCACATGGACAGCGGCGAAGCCAAAAACTGGGCGCAACAAACCAGCGGCCTGCGCCACGAGCGCACCCTGCAAGCACTCTTTAACGAAGAACTGGGCGTTGTGCTGCAAGTGCGCAGCGCCGAGCGCCAGAGCGTCATGCAAACCCTGCGCGAACACGGCTTGGGCGCATGCAGTCATTTCATCGGCACCGTGCGCAGCCCCGCCGCCGCACTAGACATGGGCAAAGACCAGCTCACCATCTGGCGCGACGCGCAGCAAATCTACGCCGCCAGCCTCTACGACCTGCACCAAGTCTGGGACAGCACAAGCTGGAAAATCTGCCAGCAGCGCGACAACCCCCAATGTGCTGACAGCGAACACGCCGCCGCAGGCCGCAGCGACAACCCTGGCTTGCACATGCACCTCACCTTCACGCCGCAAGCCCCAGCTATGCAAGCCCCTGCCATCATCGGCAGCCGCCCGCGCGTAGCCATCTTGCGCGAGCAAGGCGTTAATTCCCACGTTGAAATGGCCTACGCCTTTACTCGTGCAGGATTTGAGGCGATAGACGTACACATGACCGACCTGCAAAGCGGTCGCGTCAAACTCTCTGATATGCAAGGCATAGTCGCTTGCGGCGGTTTCAGCTATGGCGATACTTTGGGCGCAGGCACAGGCTGGGCACGCAGCATCACCTTCAACTCCGCCTTGCGCGAGGCTTTCAGCGCCTTCTTCGCACGCAACAACACCTTTGGTCTGGGCGTGTGTAACGGCTGCCAGATGTTTGCCGAGCTTGCCAGCATCATCCCGGGCGCACAGCACTGGCCGCGTTTTACCCACAACCAAAGCGCCCGCTTTGAAGCCCGCCTGAGCATGGTTGAAATTATGAGCAGCCCCAGCATCTTCCTGCAAGGCATGGCTGGCAGCCGCCTGCCCATAGCCGTATCACACGGCGAAGGCTTTGCCAACTTTGCCGCGCAAGGCAACCCGCAGCAAGTGCTAGCCGCCATGCGCTATGTAGACAACCACGGCCAGCCCGCCGAGCAATACCCGTTCAACCCCAACGGCAGCGCAGGCGGCCTTACCGCAGTCACAACCGCTGACGGGCGCTTCACCGCCATGATGCCCCACCCCGAGCGCGTATTCCGCTACCTGCAAATGGGCTGGAGCGACTCGGCTCTGGCTGGCGACAAAACCGCTTTCAGCCCATGGATGCAACTGTGGGTGAATGCGCGGCAATGGGTTGCCAATGCGTAACAGATTCACGTTATAAACACAGCGAGCGTTGCTGACGAGCACCAACGGAACAAGCGGTACAAACAGTACAAGCGGTGTAAGCAGCAACGCAAGCTGAAAGTAGGCATTGACGCTAAATAAAGGAAATGCAATGGACGCACCAATGCAAAAAGCACCCGATGAAAAATACTGTTTTGAGTGCGGCGCCCTCATTAGAGCGCGGGCAGAAATATGCCCCAAATGCGGCGTGCGCCAGCAAGCACCCATATTCAGCGCAGGCGGCATTGGCAACCTTGGCGCAATAGCCCCCAACGGCAAAAGCAAACTGGCAGCAGCGCTGTTTGCCCTGTTTCTAGGCTGGATTGGCATTCATAAATTTTATTTAGGCCAAATAGGTATGGGCATTGTCTATGTACTATTTTGCTGGACAGCCATACCTGCAATTGTTGGATTTATAGAAGGCATACTCCTGCTTGTAATGAGCGATGAGGATTTTGTAAATAAATATGGCTGCAACTAGCCTGCCTGGTATTGACTGTACGAGTAGCCGAATAATAAATTTGTTAGGCTGGTTTGCCGCAAATAAATTTGCTCAATATGCAAGTTAAACCATATTTAATTTAAAAGCAGAAAACTGATATACAGAGGTGCTTATGACGCAAAAAACAGGTGGCAGGCTTTTATATGCAGACGTATTGCGAATATTTGCCGCAATCGCTGTAATCATTTTGCATACATCTTCTTTTGACTGGTACTCCACACCCGTTAGCAGCTATGAATGGAAAATATTCAACGTTTACGACAGCGCCACCCGCTGGTGCGTGCCAGTGTTTCTCATGTTAAGCGGCATGCTGTTTTTAAACGTAGAAAAACCCATGCCAACCAGCCGCATTTACTTGAAATATATCCCAAGAATACTGTCTGCTCTGGTTTTTTGGGGTGTTTTTTACGGAATATATAACTTGATAATATTGTCCGTTGATGGTTATGAGGCTTTCACAGCAGCGGACGCAATAGACATAGCAAAAAAATTCATCTTCGGTCCGCCTTGGTACCATCTGTGGTATCTGTATGCAATCATTGCTCTGTACATACTTACGCCAGTATTCAGGGTGTTTATGGCGGCGGCAACAAGAAAAGACATTGAGTATTTGCTGATTGTGTTTTTCCTGTTTGGCTTGGTGCTGCCAATGGTGAAAAAAGTATTGCTTGATATAGATGCAACGTATAAGATTAACTTTTCCATCATTGAATTAACGGGCTATGCGGGTTACTTTTTTGCAGGGTTTTATTTTGCAAAATACGATATTCCAAAGCAACTCAAAAATGCTATTTATATTTTAGGCGTAGTTTCTGTAGTGTGGACGATTGCCATTACCTCGAATATTTCTCGTGCTAGCGGTAAGCCAGATGGGTATTGGTATGGTTATTTGCTGCCAACCACCATGTTTACTTCATACGCCTTGTTTATTGTATTTAAAGATGTTGTTGGAAAGATTGATTTTTCTGAAAAATCACAATCTTTTATTTTGCATCTTTCTTCATGCACTTTTGGTATTTATCTTGTGCATGATGTTATATTGAAGTTGTTTTGGAGATATGGATTTTCTGCTTCAGCATTTAATCCACTTGTTTCTATACCTTTGATTACTGCAAGCTGTTTTTTAATAAGCTGGGCTATTGTTATTGTTCTAAAGAAAATACCTTT
>JAGONG010000060.1:3865-5746 GCA_017993135.1 Allobrachymonas sp. | reverse complement strand
TGAAGTTGTTTTGGAGATATGGATTTTCTGCTTCAGCATTTAATCCACTTGTTTCTATACCTTTGATTACTGCAAGCTGTTTTTTAATAAGCTGGGCTATTGTTATTGTTCTAAAGAAAATACCTTTATTGAGTAGAAATATTTTGTAGCTCTTCATATCAATGCGTGGTGCATTTAAGAAAACATTTTATTTTTTTATGGTGCGTAGGTTTGCCAGCGAGAGTCGATGTGTCTTGTTTTCAACAAGCGAGGCGTTTGCTATTGCTTAGCTGTTACGCGTTCACTGGCAGCAGCTAGGCGTTCATGGATTGCTTATTTTCCAGATTAAAGAATGCGCCCGTCGTTTTAGCGGCATCTGCACTTGAGTAAGCACCAATTGCCGTAGTTGGCACTGCATTCGAAATCACCCCCGTGCAGTAAATGATGCATTGGCATGATGAAAAGCCTGAACTGTTTTGCAGGCAGGCGGAGAATTTCGATCGTTTTGGATGTGAAACTTGGTTATTTAGGGTTGTTGCATCAAATCCAGAGTTGCATCATTTAGTCGAAAAAAAAAGCCACAATCGAAATTGTGGCTTGAAATTGGACTATTTAGAACCTGTAGGATATCTCTGCATTGGCGCTTGCACCTTTTCTTTGACCCGCATAGCCTTTTACGCCAAAGTCCAAAGATAGCTTTTTGTTATTTTCGGGAACAAAGCTGATGCCAAGCTCTGCAATGGCAGTATTGCCTTTCAAAGACGGAGCATCAATGGCAAATTGTTTTACGCTGCCACGCGCGTCGCCTTTATATTCTTTTTCCCAAGCCAAACCAGCGTAGGTTTTCAATCCTTCCTTGACGTTATGTGTATAGCGTGCACCCAGTCTGCTGCGCAAAGAGGTTAAGGCAGCAAATGTGTACGTTTCATTGGAAATCACTTGATTATTTCCACTTAAACGCGCATAGAAAAGTTTTGCATAGGCATTAAGCTTGCCTGATGGGTTGATATCCCATATTCTGCCTGCAGCAATGTGCATGCCGTAATAGTTTCTCTTGCCTTTAAAGCTGGCTGGGTTATTTTCGCCATCGACAATATCAGCACTCTTGTAGTTGCTCTCAATCTTGCCGCCGCGTAAACTGCCTTCAAGATACACGCCGTTGTCTTTAAGTGATTGCTTGGCATATACGCCCAAACCATAGTAGCGTGTATCACCCGAGGCTCTTACGTTGGGGGCATTCACAAAAGAGTTAAAGCTGTCATAGTTTGCCCATCCAGCCTCAAAAAAGCCTCTGGCATTAAAAGCACCTGCGGTATTTGTGCGGTTGTGATTAGCGCCAGAGATGAGCGACACACCTTTGGTATCCACATGCGAACCTGTTTTGTATCTGCTGCTTTGTCCGCTAATAATGCCAAACAGGCCATTTTTGCTCTCAAGCGCATCATCAAGCCAAGCACCAGTTGCCATATCGCCACCTTGATTGATGTGCGCCAAAGCGGCGATGCCATCTTCTAGAAAAGATTTGGTGGCAGGGTTGAGCTTGCCATCTTCTTTGACTTCAAGGTATAGATTATTAGGGTCGGTGTTCAGGCTGAGGTTATATAAAGTCGAAACACCTTGCAGCGCTGCAATGTGGTTTACTTTATTGGCAGCATCACTCTTTAGACCTTGTTCGGCATTGATAATCGTAATTCGCTCTTTGGGTTTGAGCAGTGGATCATCATTACCTTTAAAACTGACAGCTACCTTTGCGCCTGTAATATCGGCACCACTTCCTGTCAGCTTCAAGATGGTATCACCAGCAACTGTTTTCTCAGGGAGGTAAAAATGCAAATGCTCAAAGTTTTTGATATTGTTAACCGTAATATCTTTGGTGCGATAGATTTCTAACTTATTGCCCTT
>JAGONG010000060.1:0-3765 GCA_017993135.1 Allobrachymonas sp. | reverse complement strand
CCGCCATACACTTTTTGTACGTTAGCCTTATCGCTAATTAAAACTGAGTTGCTGATGGTATTGCTCTTTATGCCGTCTGACTCGCTAAATCCACCATAAACAGAGCCTTTGACTTCGCCACCACTGACTTCAACTTTATTTAATTCGGCTTTATTTTCAGTTCCGTTTGCAATATTGCCGCCATAAACGCTGCTATCTAGCGTGCCGCCTGTGATGGTGAGCGTATTTCCGATAGCGTTGCCTAGATTAGAGTATCCGCCATAAACTCTGCCTGTTACAGCGCCATCCGAAATGCTAACTTTATTCTCTTTGGACTCATTGAGGTTGTTCGGATTGGATGTGGAAAAATCCAAACCACCCCATACAGCACCTCTTACCGTTCCCCCACTGATGTTTATGACGTTGTTGTTGGTTTGTGACTGAGAAGTGGTAAGTTGAGTGTAGCCACCAATGACGCTTCCAGTTATGCTTCCCTTGGTAATATTGACTTTGTTGTTATTGGAAAAATCGGCGTGCAATTTTGCAGGTTTATTATTTTCATCTTTGCCGAATTCATTATTGCCGCCACTATGTCCACCATAAACATTGCCACCTATAATGCCACCGTTGATATTTACCGTATTGTTTATGGTGTATGAATCATAATTTACCGTAGATTTATGAGTGTAAACAAGCTGTCTGGCTGCATCACCGCCCATAACATCTTCGCCTATAGTTCCGCCATTAATCGTGACGACGTTATCCCTAGCATTCCCCTCGACTGTATAGCCACCTGTGACACCACGCTTGATCGCGCCATCAACAATGGTGACGATATTTTTATCGGTATGGCCTTTTTCACTCGACCCGCCAATTGCATCGAAAGTATTAATGGCTCCACCCGTCATTTTTAAGGTGTTTTCTGATGCGTCAAAGTCATGAGACCGACCACCATAAGCGCCAACTTCAATCTCGCCACCATTGATAATGGTGCGGTTTTTGAGGGCTGCACCATCACGAGCATAGCCACCATAGACATAGCCGCCCTTATCTGGGTATACGACACCTGCAATAGTAACCGTACCTCTGATAATTTTTCCACTTTGGATAGTGACGGTATTGTTTGTGACATTTTCAGGTGGAGTGCTAGTGCCTTTACCATAACTATAGGCACCATAAACGTCCGCTTTGATGGGCTTGGTGCCAGTTGTGTCGTTTACGGTAATGTTGTTGCCATCTATGCTGTTGATTAAGTCTTTGGGGCCGAGTGACTTGTTAACAAAATTGATTGTTTTCAGCATGGTGGCGGGAGAGTTGCCGTCCCAGACGATTGTTTCGCCTGCGGATGCTGCGCTACCTAGCGCAGAAACCAAGGCCAGACTTAAGGCTGAAAGGCTGAGTTGTGTGGGTCGTTTGGTGTTATAGCGTTTCATGTGCATCTCCATTGCGTCTTGTAACAAACTAAAACTAAATTATTCACTTTATTGTTATTATAAACGAGCGCACAATTGCCGTTGTGTGCGCGTAGGTCATGGTGTGTTGTTAATGGCATTGGGTGAGGGCATTAAAAGCCAGCAAATGTGTGCAGTAATATTTGCCGCGAATGTGTCTAGCTTGTTTCTTGCGCCGCAATACGCGATGTATCTTATTGTTAACAATTGTGCGGGTTTGCATTTGCCTAACGCGTTGAAAAGCCTACAATGAATGCTGCGCTGCTGCTTTATGTAGCGTTTCTTTTGTTTTATAAGGAGCCTGTAATGAAAAAAACAATGTCTACTTTGACCGCTGTTGTTCTGTCTTTAGGCATGCTGGGTGGCTGCGCTACCAATAGCGCCAGGAAAAACACTCGGGGTGAGAACATGGGTATTGGCGCAGCGGCTGGCGCGCTTGGTGGTGCTGTTCTCGGACAGGCTATCGGTGGCGATGCGGCTTCTACCGCAACGGGCGCTGCTTTGGGCGCTGCTGTTGGCGCTGGTGCTGGCTACGTAGTAAATGAAAATGCAAAAACACCCAAGAAAAAAGCACCAAAACCAGTTCGTCGCACAAATTAATTCTGGACTGTAGTTATTTAAAACGGGCTTTCTGTATGGAAAGTCCGTTTTTTTATGGGCAGGCGTAAGCGTGTGTAGGCAGTTTGCAAAGCTGCCGTGTAAACGTCAGTTTTTAGGTGTTGGCCTGTTGTGTGGCAAGCAAATGGAGTATTTCGTGCGGATGCTGTGCTTGTGCGTCTGCGCCCCAGCTTGCTACGGCGTGTTCGCCCAGGTAGCCCCATAGGGCGGCTATGCAGGGCATGCCTGCGGCTTTAGCGGCGTCCATGTCGCGTTTGTCGTCGCCTACGTACAGGCAGCGGTTTGCGGCTATGCCCATGCGGCGGGCGGCTTCTAGCAGGGGGGCGGGGTGGGGTTTGGTGTGGGCGGTGGTGTCGCCGCTGATGACGGCGGCGGCGCTGCGTAGCTCGGGCAGTGTGCGGGCGATGGGGTCGGTGAAGCGGGCGGCTTTGTTGGTGACGATGCCCCAGGGTAGTTTGTGTTGTGCGAGTTGGTGCAGCATGGCTGCGATGCCGTCAAATAGCGGGATGCAGTCAAACAGGTGGTTTTCGTAGTTGCTTAGGAATTCTTGGCAGTGGGCGGCGTAGTCGGGGTGCTCTGGGGTGATGCCGAAGGCGACTTTGAGTAGGCCGCGTGCGCCTGAGCTGGCTACGGTGCGGTAGGCGCTGTGGGGCAGGCTGGGTAGGCCGCGTTGGGTGCGCATGCGGTCGGCGGCGGCGCCCAGGCCGATGGCGCTGTCGATGAGGGTGCCGTCGAGGTCAAATAAAACTGCTTGGATGTTGCTCATGTTTGGTTGGGGGGTGATGGTTGGGGCAAGGGCTGCAGGTTGCTGTGGTTTTTACAGGGGTTTGCGGCAGGCTAGCATGTAATTGACGCTGGTGTCGCTGCCCAGGCGGTAGCGCTGTGTGAGTGGGTTGTAGTGTAGCCCTTGGCTGGCAAAGGGTTGCAGGCTTGCTTGGCGGCAGTGGCGCATGAGGGTGCTGGGCTGGATGAATTGGCTGTAGCTGTGGGTGCCGCGTGGTACGAGGTTGAGCAGGTATTCGGCGGCGATGATGGCGTGGATGAAGGCTTTGGGGTTTTGGGCGATGGTGGCAAAGAAGACGGTGCCGCCTGGTTTGAGTAGTTGGGCGCAGGCTTGCACGATGCTGGCGGGGTCGGGGACGTGCTCGAGCAGCTCCATGCAGGTGATGGTGTCGAAGCTGGCGGCGTGTGTGCTGGCGAGTGTTTCGGCGCTGGTGCAGAGGTATTGCGGCGGGGTGGTGCCGTGTTGCTGGTGTTGCTTTTGGGCGTGTTGTTGTGCAACAAGGATGGATTCTTGCGCCAAATCGATGCCTGTGACGTGGGCTTGGGCTTGTGCCAAGGCTTGCGAGAGGATGCCGCCGCCGCAGCCGATGTCTAGCACTTGGCTGCCAGCCAGCGGGGTGTGCGATGCAATCCATTGCAGGCGCAGGGGGTTGATGGCGTGCAGGGCGTGCAGAGCGCCTTGGGGGTTCCACCATTGGTTGGCGAGTTGGGCAAAGCGGGCTATTTCGTGTGGGTCGGCGTTGCTGTGTGTGGCGTTGTGGGGGGTGCTGTGCGCTGTTTGCATGGGTGTTTATGGCTGGGTGGCTGGGTCGCTCATGTTGTGCTTACGTTGTGCTTACGTTGTGCTTACGTTGCGCTGGCGTGCGCCCAGTAGTTCGTTGAGGGCGAGTGCGCCTATGACGATGCTGCCGCCGATGATGACGCTGCTGCTGGG
>JAGONG010000003.1 GCA_017993135.1 Allobrachymonas sp. | reverse complement strand
AACGTAGCAGCAGGCACAAACAGCACTGATGCGGTCAACTTTGCGCAATTGCAAGCGGTAGTGGCTGGGTCAGCCAGCAAGAGCGTAGTTGCCGCAGGCACCAACGTTGCCAGCGTAACCAAAACAGTAGGAGGGACAGGGGAAGACATCTACACCGTCAACGCCGACGCTACCAGCGTAGAGGCAGGCTCAACCTACGTCACTGTTACGCCTGGCTCCAAGGATGCTAGCAACGTCACCAAATACAACGTAGACTTGTCCGCTCAAACCAAGACTGACATAGTCGCAGGTGCAGAAGCAGCCGATGTCGTAGCCAAGAAAGGACTCACCTTCACGGGCGACAATAGCAGCACGAGCGATGCCATCAAACTGGGCGAAACACTGGCCATTACAGGTGATAGCAACATCACCACCGAAGCAGCAGGCACGGGCTTGCAAGTCAAACTCAACACTGAACTCACAGGCCTGACCAGCGTCACCACCACTGATACAGCGGGCAACAAAACCGTCACCAACGGCAGCGGCATCACCATCACCCCTGCAGTTGGCAACGCAGTCAGCCTGACAACGGCTGGCTTGGACAACGGCGGCAACACAATCACCAACGTAGGCAGCGCAGGCACACTGAATGCGACCAACAGCAATGCAGCCACAGGCGCAGACGTCTACAACGCCATCCACGGCACAGATGGATTGCTGGATACAGCCACCTTTGGCCTGAAGGCGCAAGATAACAGTACCGTCACTAAAAAACTCAATAACACAGTCAGCGTAGTTGGTGGTCATACTGGTGCGGGCACAACCAGCGCCAAAAACATCAAGACTGTAATCAACGCTACTGGCGAACTGGAAATCCAGATGGCTGAAACGCCCGAATTTGCCAGCGTCACAGTAGGCGCAACGGGCGCACAAACCCAATTGAGCAGCACAGGTGCGAACCAACTGCAAATTGGCAGCACTGGAGCCAAACCCATCACAGTTGATGCAGCCACAGGCGTAATCACAGGCCTGAGCAACACCACATGGAATGGCACAGCCACCACTGGCCGTGCAGCAACCGAAGACCAGCTTCAGGCAGTGCATGACGCAGCCAAAGCAACGGCTGATGCAGCAGTGCAATACGATGCGAAAGCAGGCGGCGGAATCAACAAAAATAGCGTCACACTGGCAGGCACTACAGGCACAGCTGTAACTAAAAACGCTAACGGCACATTCACAGACATGTCAGGCGGCACAGCGCTGAACAACGTAGCCTCTGCGGGCAGCATAAGCGACGTAAATAACGCCTACAAAGCCGTAAACGCAGGCGACTTAAACAACCAAGTAGCAGGCTTAACCAGCAAAGGCCTGAAATTTACAGCCAATAACGGCACAGTCCACACAGCTGCATTGGGCAGCACAATCAGCGTTAAAGGAGCAGCTGCAAATACAGACGCAGACAAGTTTGACGCAGGCAAAAACATCATGACCTCGGTCGATGCCAGCGGCAACATACTGGTAGCCATGGCCAAAGACCTCAAAGCCAACAGCGTCACAGTAGGCGCAACGGGCGCACAAACCCAATTGAGCAGCACAGGTGCGAACCAACTGCAAATTGGCAGCACTGGAGCCAAACCCATCACAGTTGATGCAGCCACAGGCGTAATCACAGGCCTGAGCAACACCACATGGAATGGCACAGCCACCACTGGCCGTGCAGCAACCGAAGACCAGCTTCAGGCAGTGCATGACGCAGCCAAAGCAACGGCTGATGCAGCAGTGCAATACGATGCGAAAGCAGGCGGCGGAATCAACAAAAATAGCGTCACACTGGCAGGCACTACAGGCACAGCTGTAACTAAAAACGCTAACGGCACATTCACAGACATGTCAGGCGGCACAGCGCTGAACAACGTAGCCTCTGCGGGCAGCATAAGCGACGTAAATAACGCCTACAAAGCCGTAAACGCAGGCGACTTAAACAACCAAGTAGCAGGCTTAACCAGCAAAGGCCTGAAATTTACAGCCAATAACGGCACAGTCCACACAGCTGCATTGGGCAGCACAATCAGCGTTAAAGGAGCAGCTGCAAATACAGACGCAGACAAGTTTGACGCAGGCAAAAACATCATGACCTCGGTCGATGCCAGCGGCAACATACTGGTAGCCATGGCCAAAGACCTGAAAGCCGACAGCGTCAGCACAGGCGCCACCACCATCAACAACGACGGTCTAACCATCACAGGCGGCCCGAGCGTTACCACAACAGGTATTAATGCGGGCAGCAAAGCCATCACCAACGTAGCAGATGGCACAGTTGCAGCCGACAGCAAAGACGCAGTCACTGGCGGCCAGTTGTATGGCACAGCCGATAGCGTTAAAACCATACTGGGTGGCAATGCTGCGTTAGGCGCTGATGGTAAATTGACCATGTCCAACATAGGTGGAACTGGTAAAGGCACAATCGATGAAGCAGTCAAAGCTGCCTACGATAAGGCTGGTGAGGCTGCAGATGCGGCTAAAAAGCACACCACAGTTGTTGCAGGCCAAAACGTAACAGTAACGGAGGGAACCAATGCAGACGGTGGAAAAGAATACACCGTGGCTGTGAAGGATGATATTGAGTTGACCAGCGTGACTACAGGCGCCACCAAGATGGACACAACTGGCGTCACCATCAAAAATGCCGACCCGGCCAAAACAGTCAGCCTGACAGCGGATGGCCTGAACAACGGTGGCAACAAAATCACCAACGTAGCAGATGGCGCAGTTGCAGCCAATAGCAAAGACGCAGTCACTGGCGGCCAGTTGTACAGCACCAATACACAGGTTGCAGGCAATACAGCCGCATTGGGCGGTGGTGCCAAATTTGACTCAGCCAGCAATACATTTACAGCGCCTGTGTACAATGTTACAGACGCTAATGGTAATGCTAAAGTAGTAAACGATGTAGGCTCAGCCATTGAGGCCTTGAATCAGGGCTTTAAGGTCACCAGTGCAGCAACTGGCTCAGGTACAGTGAGTGGCACTGCGACAACAGCAGTCAAATCTGGAAGCACAATGACCTATGTAGCAGGTGACAACATTGCCTTGACGCAAGATGGCATGAAGTTCACCATAGCAACCAATAAAAATGTCAACTTTGACAAGGTGACAGTGGGTGATGTGGTGCTGGACAAGGACAATGGCATTGATGCTGGCAACAAACAAATTACCAATGTAGGCGATGGCGTGAATCCAGGTGATGCAGTTAACAAAAAACAACTGGAAGCTGCAATCAATGGAAACAAAGAAGGCCTCAATGCGCTGCAACAGCAAATTGGACAGGTAAGTGCCGATGCCAACGCAGGCGCTGCCAGCGCTATGGCTACGGCTGGTCTGCCGCAGGCATACACACCTGGCAAGAGCATGATTGCCGCTGCTGGCAGTGTGTACAAAGGCGCTACTGCGCAGGCTATTGGTATATCCACCATTACCGAAAATGGCAAGTGGGTGTTCAAGGGCAGCGTAAACGTGAATAACCGTGGCTATGCGGGTGCTACCGTTGGCGTCGGTTACCAGTGGTAATGTGAAAATTGCTCTCTTTCCCCGTTAGCACGCAAGCTCTCGGGGGGAGAGGCGGTTTTTATCGGTCAATACAAAAAAACGAGGTAATTAAATGAATCCAGTACGCAGATATATGGCCTTGGGCTTGCTTGTATCAGCAGGCTTGTTGGCACAGGGCTGCACCAGCACTGTTAGCAAAGGCATTAGTGACGATGGCAAGCAGGCAAGCGAGGTGATTTTTCCTGATGCAGCCAAAAGCCATGTAAAAGAAGGCACTTTGCCTGCGCTAGAGCATTTTCACAAAGTGCGCCCAGGCATAAGCAAAGACCAGTTGTACGCCATGTTTGGCGTGCCCCATTTTTCTGAAGGCATTGCTGGCGTGCGCGAGTGGGATTATGTGTTCCAGTTGCAAGGCAGCAAAGACAAAGAGCCTACCCAGTGCCAGTTCAAAATAATTTTTGACAAAAACAACAAAGGGCAAAGTTTTTACTGGAGCCCTAAAGACTGTGCTCAAAAAGTCGGCATGTAATCAAACAGCAATTTTTAAATAAACGGAGAAAAAGGCATTGCTCTTATTCTCCGTTTTTTTATTTTAATATAGAATAAACAACCAAGCGATTAAGTAATGCCCGTTTCTTTCTGGCTAAAATAACAAGCTGGAAAAATTGTTATTTGGTATTTAGCCAATAAAGAAACAAACAAGTGCAGCATAACCTTCACAGACTGGAGTCTGTAGCTAAACTCCTTATCTGGATATGTTGCCGTTTATGCATAATTCTTGTTTTGTTTTGAAGTTGTTTTTCGCGAATAAACTTATAATCAGGGCAGGGCGCTTATGCGCTAATCATTTAGAGGTTTTGCATCCTATTACTGCATTTGTTGAGGTATGTGCTTATTTATTCCAGTTTTAGATAAAACGCCATAACTCGTCATTCCTGCGAAGGCGGGAATCCACAGCAGCGATTCTTGTTGAAATAGATTCCCGCCTGCGCTGCAATGTAAACATGCTGAGTTTTTTGTTGTAATAATAATAAATCAGTGCCTCATTGAATAAATGCAAAATATAAAAACCGTCAAATTATTGTTTTAAAAACGCATCAGCATTCCAGCGTACTCATAAAAAAAATAAAGAGAAAACCTTTCACGCAACAGCAACAACTGCGACAATAGCAAGCATAATTCAGCTATGACGAACACACCTCCATACCGCATAGTATTTGGCTTCCATGCCGTAAGCATCCACCTGAAAACAGCACCAAAAGCAGTCGCGGAAATATTCTTCGATGCTTCGCGGCGCGATGCCCGTATGCGCCAATTCATCGAACGCGCAAAAGAAGCACAAGTGCAACTCATCGAGGCCGATGGTTTGCGCCTATCACGCTTGGCTGGCAACCACGGTCACCAAGGCGTAGTAGCGCGGGTTGCAGCGGTAAAACCCAACCATTCATTAGATGACTTGCTCGACAGCCTGCAAGAACCCCCATTACTGCTCGTTCTCGACGGCATTACCGACCCGCACAATCTCGGCGCTTGCCTGCGAGTAGCCGATGGGGCAGGGGCGCACGCCGTAATCGCACCCAAAGACCACGCAGCAGGCATTAACACCACCGTAGCCAAAGTAGCAAGTGGCGCTGCCGAAACCATGCCGTACTTTATGGTCACCAATCTGGCGCGCACTTTGAATGAACTCAAAGAGCGCAATATCTGGATCATAGGCACCAGCGACGACGCGCCCAAAAACCTCTACCAAACCGACCTGCGCAGCCCCACAGCACTGGTACTCGGCGCAGAAGGCAAAGGCATGCGCCAGCTCACCCGCAAAACCTGCGATGCATTGGTATCCATCCCCATGCGTGGCGCAGTAGAAAGCCTGAATGTATCTGTAGCCAGCGGCGTGTGTCTGTACGAAGCATTGCGGCAACGCGAAACATCCACAGCCTAATCCCTCCAGAAACACAAAGAAGAGCACATTTGCATTTCCGCTGTGCATAACAGTATATGCAGGCTACCCTTTGGATATGCATCGTCATTCCCGCGTAGGCAGGAAACCATCCACATATGCCGTACAACCGCAGATTCCCGCCATCGCGGGAATGATAAGCACCAATACATTTCTTTACGGTATCGAAATAACTCAGCGTATCCTTAAGGCTAAACAGGGCGAAAAACACCCCCAAGCGTATTGCCAGCCATAAGTCTGCAATTTTCCCCCTTCTTTCCTGTAAATCAAAACAACTTGACATAATGCACATCGTATAAAGTAAAGAAAGGAAAGGAACTGCCTGCGCACGTGCTGGAACATCGCAGAAATCAAGGGCTTGCGTTCAAGGGGCTGTACCGCTGCCATGGTTGGACACGGGCACAAACTGCGAAGTTCTTGCATGTCACGGAACGTACTTTACATAACTGGGAAAACGGCTCGGTAGCCCTGCCGCCCATGGCGCTCAAGTTGCTGCGCGTTACCTTCCGTTATGAGTTGCCTAGTCCTGCATGGGTTATAACTTTGTTTGGTTAGTTCCTGATGCGCCCAGGGTTATGAAATTATTAAAATGGCTGCGTCGTGGCTGTTTTTATAGGTACTTTTGAATGCTTCGAATAGATGGCTTTGTGCCAGATAAAACGCTTTTGCTGGATTTATTAGCGGCTGTGTTTCTGGGGGTGCTCGGGGCTTTGGCTGTGTTTGGTTTTCATTCTGCGCTGCATGCTGCAAGGCATTTGCTGTATGGGCAGACTGTGGGTTTGGTGGGGGCTGCGCGTTCGTTGCTGTGGTGGCAACGGTTGCTGGTTCCTGCGTTTGGTGGTTGTTTGGCTGGTTTGGTTTTGCAGTGGTCGCGGCGCTTGAAGGCTAGTCGCACGGCGCAGGATTATATGGCTGTGGTTGCGCGTGGGGATGGCTTTATTTCTTTGCCGTTTTCTGTCTTGACGGCGTTGTCTTCGCTTTGTTCTGTGGTTTCTGGTGCTTCGATTGGGCGAGAGGGGCCTATGGTGCAGTTGGCTGCGATGTGTGGCTCTGTGTTGGGGCGTGGTTGGCGTTTGTCGCAGGAGCGTGTGCGGTTGTGGGTGGCTTGCGGGGTGGCTGCTGGTATTAGTGCGGCGTACCATGCGCCGTTTGCGGGTGTGTTGTTTGTGGCTGAAATTATTTTGGCTACGTTTGCTGTGCGGGTTTTGGCGCCGTTGGTGGTGTCGTCGGTTGCCGCGCATTTGCTGATGCAGTGTTTTTCGGGGTTTGCGCCTTTGTATGACATGCCTGTTTTTGCTTTGGATGTTGCTGGCAATGTGTGGGCATTTGCGCTGCTGGCAGTGTGTGCTGGGGTTTTTTCTCCTGTTTTCTTGAGTGTGTTGGCTTGGGGAAAGAAGCCTTTTGCTTTGTTGCCTGGCCATGCTTTATGGTTGCGGCTTGGTTTGGGTGGCTTGCTTTTGGGTTGTGTTTCTGTTTTTGAGCCTGCGGTTTGGGGGAATGGTTTTAGCGTGGTTAATTCTATTTTGCAGGGTGGTTGGCTTTGGCAAGGGCTGTTGCTGATTATGTTTTTCAAGGTGTTGGCAACGGCTGTTTCTATTGGTTCTGGGGCGGTGGGTGGTGTGTTTACCCCTACTTTGTTGGTGGGTGCTGTGTTGGGGGCGGGGTTTGGTTTGTTGATGGATTATTTGTGCCCTGGTTTGGCTCCGCAGGCGGCTTGGGTGAGTGCGGGGATGGGGGCGTTTTTGGCGGCTAGTACGCATGCGCCTTTGATGTCAGCGGTGATGGTTTTTGAGATGACTGGTGCGCCTCAGATGATTGTGCCTTTGTTGTTGGTGTGTGCTTTGGCTGCGGCGATTAAAAAGATGCTGATGGGCAAGTCTATTTATTCGCATGCATTGGCCGAGTAAGGCTTTTGCAGGCTGTTTTGTGTGGGCTGATGCTGCAGCCCAGCGAGCTTGTGTGTTTGCAGATGCTGGCTGGGTGCGGGTTTTTGAGGGAAGTTATTGGCTGGTTTGCTGTGTGGACGCGGCAGGCTTGGCTGGTGGCTGCATGCCTTCGGGGTAGTAGATTTCGGGCTCTTCGGGGTTTTCTGGTATGGGCAGGCCTTTGAGTTCAGCCGCTGATGCGGGGGATAGCGGTTTGAGTGGCTGCGCGTTGTAAACAGGTTTGCGGCGGCTTTGCGCGGTTTGGATGTAGCGGATGCTGGCTGCATTGCCGCCTTTGCGCGCGAAGTCGATGGCGGTGAGGTGTAGCTGGTTTCTTGCCCAAGGGTCTGCGCCTTTTTGTAGCAGGAGCAGTACGGCTGATTCATTGCCGAATTGGGCTGCCATCATTAAGGGTGTGGTTTCGTTGGGTGAGGCGCTGTCGATGTAAGCGTCTTTATCGAGTAGCAGGCGAATCATGTCGAGGTTGCCTTTGGTGGCGGCGTAGTGTAGGGGTGTCCAGCCTGTTTTGTTGATGGCTGCGCCGCGTTTAATGAGGGTGCGAGCCAGGTCGTATTGTTCGGTGAAGATGGCTAGCATGAGGGGGGATTCGCCTGCAGCGTTGGTGGCGCTGATGTCAATTTTTGGCGACTGAAGCAAGATGGGGATGGCTTTTTCAGATTGCTGGTGGATGGCTAAAGTGAGTGCGGTTTGCCCTTTGGCATTGCGTGCATTGATGTTGCCTGCTTTGTTGATTTGCTCGCGTACGGCTACATCGCTGTTGCGAATGACTGCGGTAATCAGGTCATCAACTGCGGCGGCTTGCGACAGTAAAGATGCGGCACAAAACGATGAAAAAACAAGAGGATAGATTATTTTTTTAAAGTTTTTCATTGTGTTTCTCCTTGGTTAAGTGGCAAGCTGTTAGGCAGCATACTGTTTTTAAAAATAACTATTAATAATCAACGGATTATACAAAATACATAATGTTGTTTATTGGGTTGTTTTTCGTCATGCGGGTTGGCTAGTAACGCGAAAGAGTTGCTCGAAGTTGCGTGTTGTTGCTGCTGCCACTTCTTCAATGGGCAGTTGTTTGATGCTGGCGATTTGCTCTGCTACATGCGCCACATACGACGGGTTGTTGAGTTTGCCACGGTGGGGTGTTGGTGCCAGATAGGGGCTGTCGGTTTCAATGAGCATGCGCTCAAGCGGCACATGGGCTACTACTTCGCGCAGGTCTTGTGCATTGCGAAACGTGATAATGCCTGAGAAGGATATATAAAAGCCGATATCCAATGCGGCTTGTGCTGTGGCCAGGGATTCGGTAAAGCAGTGAAATACGCCACCGCAGCGGCCACTGCCCTGCCCTGTTTCGCCTTCTTCGCGCAAAATAGCCAGAGTGTCTTCTGCTGCGCTGCGGGTGTGGATGATGAGTGGCTTGCCTAGTTCGCGGGCGGCGCGGATATGGGTGCGAAATCGCTGGCGCTGCCAATGCATGTTTTCTACGGTGCGCCCATTGAGGCGGTAGTAGTCCAAACCTGTTTCGCCTACGGCTAGCACTTTAGGGTTTTTTCCACGTTGAACCAAGTCAGCTATGCTGGGTTCTTGTACGCCTTCGTTGTCGGGGTGTACGCCTACCGATGCCCAAAAGTGGGGGTGTGTTTGTGCCAGTGTATGCACTGCGTCAAACTCTTCGAGTGTGGTGCTTACGATGAGTGCGCCATGCACTTGTGCGGCTTGCATGGCTTGGCAAATTTCGTCAATTTGCGGGCGCAGTTCAGGAAAGTTGAGGTGGCAGTGGGAGTCGATATACATGGGCGGGAATCAGAAATGCCGCCCGCAGCAGCTACGGGCTGGCTGTAATAGGGTTTAGTGTGCGCTTGGTTGTGCTCACAAAAGGAAGATGCTGGGCTGTAGAGAGGTGTTAAAACGTTTGGGTTTCGCGCTCAGAGCCTAGATGCACGCCCAAAACGGTTTCGATTTTTGCGCGTAATGCCTCGGATTCGGCGTTTGCGGGAAACTGTACGCCTACGCCTTGCACGCGCTTGTACATGGCGCGAGGGGGTGTCCACCAGATGACTTTGCCGCGAATGGGAAAGCGCTCTTCAGTTTGAAGCAGGCTTTCGGGCAAGGTTAGCATGACGAATACGGGGTCGCCTAGTTTGAGCTCGTTTTTGGTTGGTACGAATATGGCACCGTTTTGAATCATCGACATATAGGTGGCGTAAAGCAGCCCTTTTTCTTTGATGGTAAAGGGCAGGACTACGGTGCGTTCAGTAGCTGCGTCGGAAGCGGTGGATGGGGCTGCTGGTGTAGACATAGGTAAACGGGCAATGCATAAATAGATTGGGCTATATTAAGCCAGAACCTTGTTGGATGAAAGGTGCGAGGGGCTTTGTTTTGGGCAAAAAATGGCAGTTTGCCAAAAACTTTTGCATGATTAAATGCTTTCCTTGCTGTTTTCTTGGATGCTTGGCTGGGTTTTGTCTGTGTTTTGCCAATTGGGTTTAAAGGCTTTGCTGGAGCGTGCCAAGCTGGCGAGGCGCTGATTTATTCTTCAGGCCTGAGCAGGTTCGGAAAGTTTAGAAAGTTGCCACTCTCGCCTGTGCGGCAATGATGGGCGACTGCGTTTTTATGCGTTACTGCTGAATTAAAGCAGCGTTGCCCAAGCAGGTATAACTTGCTGCCTACCAGTTGCCACTTGTAAATCGCCTGCAACTCGCACGCTTGTTAGCGTATTGGCGCGTGTTGTTGTGCGCTGCTGGCTGGATGTTGCAAAAAATGCGCTGCTTGCGCCAGCAAGTCTTCCAGAAACAGGCCTGGTGTGTAGGGGTGCTCGCTGGTGCGGGTGGCTTGCGCCAGCTCTTTGTACCAAGCGGTAAGGGCTGCCCAGTTGGTAATGTGTGCTGTTGGTGGCAGGCTGCTGGCGGCAAAAAAGCGTGGCGCACTGCCCGCTTTGCTTGCTTGCAGGTCGTGGCAGACTTTTTGCAAAGCAACTATGGCTTGTGCAGGCGTAAAGCTGGTAAAGGGCTGAAGCTGCCCTTGCAGTGCTGCACGGGGTAGTTGCTGCCACAGTTGTGCGTTAATGCCTTGCTCGGCCAGCGCCAGCGCATCATCGGGGCGGCCGCCAGCTGCCATTAGCAGCGTGCTGGCATCGTCTGCGCTTAAACCTTGTTGCAGCAGCCAGTTGGTGGCAGCAGACGTATCAGGCCAGCGCATGGTGTGGCTGATGCAGCGGCTGCGTATGGTTGGCAGCAGTTGGTGCGCGGCATCGCTGGCAAGTACCAGTTTGATGTCGCCCGCAGGCTCTTCCAGCGTTTTAAGTAGCGCGTTGGCAGTTACCGCGTTCATGCGCTCTGCCGGATAAATCAAAATGGCTTTGCCTCGCCCACGGCTGCTGGTGCGCTGGGCAAATTCGATGGCTTCGCGCATGGCATCAACGCGAATTTCTTTGCTGGGCTTGCGTTTTTTGTCGTCAATGTCTTTTTGTGCTTTTTCGCTTAAAGACCAGCCTTGCGCGAGCAGGAGCGTTTCGGGCATAAGTACGCACAGGTCGGCATGGGTATGTACGTTGATGGCGTGGCAACTGGTGCAGTGGCCGCAGCCCAAGCCGTCAGGCTGTGGCTGCTCGCACAACCAGGCACGCGCCAGCGCCATGCCCAGCGCTTGCTGCCCCAGCCCTGATGGGCCTTGCAGCAGCCAGGCGTGGCCGCGTTGCTGCAATAAATGCACGGCTTGCTGCTCCATCCAGGGCGATAGTGCTGCCCCAGTGTGGTCTGGCTGCTGTGCGGTGTCAGTCGCTTTGCTTTTGCTTGCGGTTGGCCTTGAAGATGCGGTTTTAGTCACAGCCAGCCTCGCTGTTGCAGGGTGGTTTGGATTTGTTGCCACACGTTTTCGGGCGATTGGGCTGCATCAATGCGCACAATGCGCTGCGGTGCTTCGGCGGCACGGCGGGCGTAGGCGGCGGCTACGCGGTTGAAAAATGCTTCGGATTCGGCTTCAAACCTGTCGGCAGCTTGGCGGCCTGCTATGCGTTGTGCGGCGGTGGCGGCAGGCAAATCGAACCAGAAAGTGAGGTCGGGTTGCAGCAAGGTGGTGCAATCGTTGGCGCCACTGCCACAGTTAGTCCCGTTGGGCGAGGTTGGTGCGGATTGCGCCAGCACCATATGCTCGATACTTTGCAGCGTAGCCCAATCAAAACCGCGCCCGCCACCTTGGTAGGCAAACGAGGCATCGGCAAAGCGGTCGCACAGCACGACTTCGCCCCGCGCCAGTGCAGGGGCTATGACTTGGCGCACGTGGTCGCGGCGGGCTGCAAACATGAGCAGGGCTTCGGTAAGCCCGTCCATGCCTTGTTTGAGCAATAGCGCGCGCAATGCTTCTGCCAGCGGCGTGCCGCCTGGCTCGCGGCTGCACAGCACCGCCCTGCCCTGCGCTGCAAAAGCAGCTTGCAAGGGCGCGATATAAGTGGTTTTGCCTGCGCCGTCTATGCCTTCAAAGCTGATAAACAGGCCGCCGCTGGTTGGTTGAATGTTCGCTGGTGCGATTGTTGAAACGGGTGGCATATTGCGTGGCTTTGCTGGTTTTATTGTTTTTTAAGAATAAATTTTTGCACCGCACGATTATGCGCTGGCAGGTTGTCGCTAAATTCGCTGCTGCCCGTGCCGTCGCCCCGCGCTACAAAGTACAGGGCGTTGCTGTCGGCAGGGTTGGCGGCTGCGGCCAGAGCTGCTTCGCTGGGCATGGCGATGGGCGTGGGTGGCAGGCCTGCGCGGGTGTAGGTGTTGTAGGGGGTGTCGCGTTGCAGGTCGGCACGGGTGATGTTGCCGTTGTAACGCTCGCCCATGCCGTAGATGACGGTGGGGTCGGTTTGCAGGCGCATATTGATTTTCAGGCGATTGACCATGGCTGCGGCTACCAGTGGGCGGTCGGGGCCGTGGCCTGTTTCTTTTTCTACGATGCTGGCGAGTTTGAGCAAGTCGTAGGGGGTTTGCAGGGGCAGGTCACTGGCGCGGCTTTGCCATGCGGCTTCGAGTTTGCGCTGCATGGTTTGGCTGGCGAGCCGCAAGATGTCCAAGTCGGACGTGTTGCGGGCGTATTTGTAGGTATCGGGGAAGAACATGCCTTCAAGCGAGTCTTCATGCAGGTCAAGCTCTTGCAGCAGCTTGGCTTCGCTCATGCCTGCGCTGTCGTGTTTTAATCCCTCTGCACGGCGCAGGGCGGCGCGCACTTGGCGGATGTTCCAGCCTTCGCCAATGCGCAGTTTACGAAGCCCAAATTCGCCGCGCACGAGCTTGCGTAGCAAGATGGCGGGGGTGTCGGTTTTGCGGATTTCGTAGCTGCCTTCTTTGAAGTTGCGCGATTGTCCCGTCCACGATAGCCACCAGCCTAGCAGCGTAGGCGAGTTTTGCACGCCTGCGGCTACTACCTTGCGGGTGATAGTTTCGGCGCTATCGCCCTCATCAACGGTAAGCTCCAGCACATTTTTGCTAGTCTGCAAAGGCTGGTTTGCCCACCACCACACGCTGGTAGCGGGCAGGATGACAAATACAGTCATGCCAATCAGCAGATATTTGGTATAACGACGCACTTCAACCCCTTTGGCAATCAATCTTGTATATTGGCAGAATCATAATCTACCCTTGCCCTGAAAAGGCGGCTGTAATTTTCTGGTGTTTCAAATCATGCAAACAAGTGCTTTTACCTATGCTAGCGTACCTTCAGGCGTTGTGCCCTTGCTCGGGGCGCTGGCCAGCCCTGAGAGCAATTGGGGCGCAATACGCGTAAGCGGTGCTGATGCCACTGCTTTCTTGCACGCACAACTCAGCAACGATGTAAAACAACTGTCTGACACCCAAGCGCGGCTGGCTGCATGGTGCAGCGCCCAAGGGCGTATGCTGGCGAGCTTTGTGCTGGTGCGTGAACTGGTGCGCGAACAAAACAGCACGCCCGAGAGCAGCTACCTGTTGCTGTGCCGTGCCGATTTGCTTGCCGCCACTATCAAACGCCTGAAAATGTTTGTGCTGCGCAGCAAGGTGCAGATTGAAGATGCCAGCGACGATGTGGCTGTGTATGGCTTGCTGGGCGAAGCGGCGCAAACACACTGGCAAGGACAAGCTGGCGCGCAGACTGAGCCTTTAGCCGAGCCGCTAGCCAATGCGCCTTGGTCGGCTTTGCGCCAGCAGGTGGTGGCAGATGCCGTCGCAGATGCAGACACAGCCACGCCAGCAAGCAGATTGCTGGTCTGGCTCTACCCTGCCAACTTGCCGCCCCATCCTGCCCTGCCCCGCGCCCTGTGTGTGCAAGCACGCCATTTGCCCCCGCCCGCAGGCGCAATTGGCACTTTGGCAGACTGGCAATATGCTGAAGTATGCGGCGGCGTGGCTACCATTGAGCAAGCCAATAGCGATGCCTTTGTGCCGCAAATGTTGAATTTTGAAAGCGTGGGTGGGGTCAGCTTTAAAAAAGGCTGCTATCCCGGGCAAGAAGTGGTGGCGCGTAGCCAGTTTCGCGGCGCTATCAAGCGGCGGGCGTATGTGGCAAACGGTTTTGCCGCCAGCAATGCAGAAATGCCTGCTACTACTATGCCCGCCGTTGCCATGCCTGTGTGGAGTGTGCCGCTAGACAGTGCGCCAACAGAGCAAACCCCAGAAGAATGCGGGCAGATTGTGCAAGTGGCGATACACCCATCGGGGCATGTGGCAGCAATTGTTTGCCTGCAAAATAGCGCGGCGCAGGCCATAGCACAAGGCGCGGCAACTTTGCGGCTGGGCAGCGCCACAGGGCTTGCCTTGCAATTGCAGCCGCTGGCTTATGCGCTTATAGAGGTGTAGCGCAGGGGCTGCAATTCTGATTGCGGACAAAAATGCACTCGAATTCAGCCATTCCCGCCTAGGCAGCAATCTACAGCAGCGCACCTTGTAGGCATGGATTCCCGCCTGCGCGGGAATGACGGCATGAAGGCTCGCAAGAAGGCTAGCCAAGGATGTGCGTTGGAAATACGATGTGCCTGCACACAAAAAAAGCAATGGCGCTGTATCGTTGCGCCATTGCTTGTTTATAGATTGCCTGTGTGCGGCGCTTTTTTACAGGTAGCGCACATCCACAATCTCATACGAGCGTGCACCAGCAGGGGCTTGCACCACGGCTGTTTCGCCTGCTTCTTTGCCAATCAGTGCGCGGGCAATTGGGCTGCTGATGTTGATGAGGCCAAGTTTCAGGTCGGCTTCGTCTTCGCCCACAATCTGGTACGTTACCGTATCGCCAGAGTCTTCGTCTTCAAGCTCAACCGTAGCGCCAAACACCACGCGCCCGCCCGCATCCAGCGTGCTGGGGTCAATAATCTGTGCGCTGGAGAGCTTGCCTTCAATCTCCTTGATGCGCCCTTCGATAAAGCCTTGGCGGTCTTTGGCGGCTTCGTATTCGGCGTTTTCGCTCAAATCGCCCTGCGCCCTTGCTTCGGCAATGGCGTTGATAACTTCATGGCGATCTTTGCTTTTAAGGCGCTGCAACTCTTCTTTGAGTTTTTCAGCGCCGCGAATGGTAATAGGTATGGTCGTCATAAAAGGCAACTCCAATAAAGAAAACCGCCTGCGCTAACGCCAGGCGGTAAATCAATGGTTCACGAAAAAACTGGTGTGATTATAGCGGTGATAAATAGCAGTTTGCCACCTGCTTGCTTGGTAAAAACAAGCTAAAAAAGTATGGCATGGCGCACAGCAGGCTTGAGGGAGGAAACATAATGGGGGCTCTTTGCTTGCACTGCCCTGCAAGCCTTTTGATGGCTTTTTTTTAGCCTGAACTTTTACAGCACAAAGTGAAAAACTGATGCAATCTTTTGCTTTTTCAGCGCTGCTAGCGGCATTGGCGCTGCACTTTGCGCCTTGCTGGGCTGCTGGGCGTGGCACATTTGGCGAGTTTCGCAGGTCACTTAATGCGACCGAGCACGGCTATCGCCTGCTTGCAGACTTTACAGGCGCAGCACCCTGCAAAGAAATAGAGGCTTTTGAAGTGCGCGCAGGCGACGCGGGCAAAGATGCGTGGTATGACGACGCAAGCAATGACCGCGAGCGCAGTGAATTAACGCAAATAAACAAAGACCAAAAAAACGGCGATACGTATTGGTATGGCTGGTATATTTATTTTCCGCAAGATTATAAAAATATATTTCCAGCCAAAGTTACTCTTGGGCAATTTCATCAGCAAAATGCACGCCCTGCATGGATGTTTGAAAATGGCAGCGGCGGATATTGGCTGAAAAACAATTTGGCTGAAGGCTTAAAGGATAAGTTTCAGCTTGTGGATGAAAATGATTTACGCGGAAAATGGCATAAGGTTGAAGTGCACGCCCATTGGTCAAAAAACAATGACGGATTTTTAAAAGTATGGGTTGATGGTGCTATTAAAGCAGATTACCAAGGCGCAACTATGAGCGCAGAGCGCGTATATTTTAAATACGGAATTTATCGCTCATTTGTATCACGCTACAAGCAAACAGGTAAAGCAGAAGAATTGCCAGCGCAGAGCGTTTATTATACAGGCGTGAAGCGCGGTAGCAGTAGATTATCTATACAGCCTTGATTTTTATAACAAAGCGGGTTTTATATTTCGTAATCCAACACGGTGCGGCCTGAGCGCAGTGCTGCTATTTGAGGCTTTATTGCCTCATGTTGCGGGTGGTTTTGGTACGCTTGCAAGCTAGCTTTGTCTTTAAATACAGAATAAAGTACCACATCGGCATTGGCTTCAAGCCCTTCGGTTTTTATGCCAACCTGAAATGTAATAGTGCCTGGCACTACATGGCTGCAACTTTCAACCAGTTGCTTGACATGGTTGGCATCGGCACTGTTTTTTAAATTCCACATAACGACGTGGGCAATCATTGTGTTGTTTTTCATGATGAGATATTGATTTGGAATTTAACAAGATGGATGTTTGGCTCAGTTGCTTGTATCAATAAAAATATTTTGATGGCAATTTAACTCTATTTTGTTTTTGAAATTTTCGAATGTTTTTTATTTTAACAGCTCAAGCAGGTATTGCCCGTATCTGTTTTTCTTTAGCGGGCTGGCCAAGGCTTGCAGTTGTTCGGCGGTAATCCAACCCTGGCGAAAGGCTATTTCTTCGGGGCAGGCTACTTGCAGGCCTTGGCGTTTTTGCAAGGTGGCGATGAAGCTGGCGGCTTCGAGCAAGCTGTCGTGCGTGCCTGTGTCGAGCCAAGCGTAGCCGCGCCCCATGATTTCAACGTTTAATTGCCCTTGCAGCAAGTAGCGTTGGTTGATGTCGGTGATTTCAAGCTCGCCGCGTGCTGATGGCTTAATGTCTGCTGCAATGTCGCACACTTGCTGGTCGTAAAAATACAGGCCAGTGATTGCGTAGTTGCTTTGGGGCTGCAAGGGCTTTTCTTCTATGCTGATGGCGCGTTGCTGCGCGTCAAACGTGACTACGCCATAGCGCTCGGGGTCGTGCACATGGTAGGCAAATACGCTAGCGCCGCTTTCTTGTTGGTTGGCTTTTTGCAGTTGTTTGACCAGGTCGTGGCCGTAGAAGATGTTGTCGCCCAGCACCAATGCGCTGGGGTGCTTGCCGATAAAGTCTTTGCCAATGGTAAAGGCTTGGGCTAGCCCGCCGGGGCTGGGTTGCACGGCGTATTGGATGTGCATGCCCCACTGTGCGCCATTGCCCAGCAAGTCGGCAAATCTGGGGGTGTCTTGCGGGGTGCTGATGAGGAGCACTTCGCGGATGCCACTGAGCATTAAAGTGCTCAAGGGGTAGTACACCATGGGCTTGTCGTACACGGGCATGAGCTGCTTGCTGACGGCGTGTGTAGCAGGATACAGGCGGCTGCCCGAGCCCCCAGCCAAAATGATGCCTTTGCGTGTTAGCTGCATGTTCATTGGTATTGCTGGCTAACCCAGTCATGGTAGGTGCCGCTTTGCACGCTGGCTACCCATTGGGGGTTGTCCAGATACCATTGCACGGTTTTGCGGATGCCAGTCTCAAAGGTTTCTGCGGGCTTCCAGCCTAGTTCGCGCTCGATTTTGCGTGCGTCTATGGCATAGCGGCGGTCGTGGCCAGGGCGGTCGGGGATGTGGGTGATTTGGGTGCTGTAGCTGCTGCCATCGGCTTTGGGGCGTAGCGCATCAAGCAATGCGCAGATGTGTTGCACGATTGCAAGGTTGGTTTTTTCACTACCGCCGCCAATGTTGTAGGTTTGCCCCATCTGCCCAGCTTGAAGCACGCGGCGAATGGCGCTGCAGTGGTCTTTGACGTAGAGCCAGTCGCGCACTTGCTGGCCGTCGCCATAGATGGGCAGTGCTTTGCCCGCCAAAGCGTTGCTGATGATTAGCGGGATGAGTTTTTCGGGGAAATGGTAGGGCCCGTAGTTGTTGGAGCAGTTGGTGATGAGTACAGGCAGGCCATAGGTGTGGTGCCAGGCGCGCACGAGATGGTCGCTGGCGGCTTTGCTCGCGCTGTAGGGGCTGCTTGGTGCGTAGGGATTTGTTTCGGCAAAGGCAGGCGCGCTTGGGAGCAAGCTGCCATAGACTTCGTCGGTGCTGATGTGCAAAAAGCGAAAGGCGGATTGCTCTGGCTCGGCGAGTGTGCCCCAGTAGGCGCGCGCAGATTCGAGCAGGCGGAAAGTGCCTACGATGTTGGTCTGGATGAAGTCTTCTGGGGCGCGGATGGAGCGGTCTACATGGCTTTCTGCCGCAAAGTGCAAAATGGCACGCGGGCGGTGTTCAGCCAGCAGATGGGCAATGAGCTGGTTATCGCACAAGTCGCCTTGCACAAAGGTGTGGCGCGTGTCATTTTGCAAGCTGCTCAGGTTCAGGATATTGCCTGCATAGGTGAGTTTGTCGAGATTGACAACAGGCTCATCAGACTGGGCAAGCCAGTCAAGCACAAAATTGCTCCCAATAAAGCCAGCGCCGCCTGTGACGAAAATCATCCTAAACCCCTGATTAGCAATACATCCATCTATGCCCGCCCTGTGCGCTAACAGCACACGCAAGCAATACGCATTGTGTGCGGGCTGTGGCTCTACGTCTGGCAAAGCAAATGGCAAGGTGGATTGTATTGCCAAGCTGCCCTCGCCTTGATTGCAGCCGCCATCTTGCGAGCCAATGAATGACGCACAGGCATGGCGCAGCAGCCCTGCCCTGCCAGTAGCTAACCATTGCACTGCAACTGCGAAGCGCACGCATGCTGCGGCTGGCTAAAGCGCGGCTACAGGGCTGACGCGTTGGGCAGGGGATGGAAGCTCTGCGCTGGCTTTGCTCGCGCACGCAATCTCGGGCAGTTGCGCGATATTTCGTGCATATATGTGATATTTGCACTGAGAATAGCCAAAATATACACATATATCGCTATAGGATTAACACCCGAAATAGAAGAAATAGCAACCATAGCCCTTGGCAACAGTAGTGGCTATCTTGTAGTGGATTGCAGATTCCTATCCTAAAATTATTCCCATTTAAAACCAAGAACCCCAAAAATACCTGTTTAGACCGCTAAACTACAATACAACAGCTTTAGCACGATGCTGCTTGCGCACGATACGTTTGTACCTAACCGTATTGGCAAGAAAATGTGCCAATGCTTGAACAGCTTAATCAGGTTTATCTATCCATGTCTGTCACCGAACCATCTACTCTAGACGCATCCAGTAATAGCAGCCTCTCGCCTGTTGCACGCGTACTGGTTCAGCAAGGCAAAATTGCCGAAGCCAAAGCAGTTGAAATCATGCAGCAAACCCTGCAGAAAAAAAGCAATTTCATTGCCGAAGTCATAGCAGCAGGGCTCATTGACTCAGCCGAAATTGCCTACACTTTGGCGCAAACCTTTGCTATGCCACTGCTAGACATCAGCGCCATAGACAAAACCAAATTCAATAAAAACCTAATCGACTTCAAACTGGCTGCCGAGTGCAAGTTGTTGCCACTGTCAAGGAAAAGTGGCCGTCTGATTGTGGCTACGGCAGACCCAGGCGACCAAATTGCAGCGAAAAAAATGAAGTTTGCCATCCAGTTACCAATTGACTGGGTGGTAGTTGAATACCCCAAACTCATAGCCACGTTGACTGAGCTCGGTGCAAGTGCCAATGAAAGCCTCGAAAAGCTCACTGCGGGCGGTGACTTTAATTTTGACGACATCACATCAGTCGATGATGAAGCTGCCAAAAACGACGAAGACGGCGGCAAAATTGATTCAGATGATGCGCCAGTCGTGCGGTTTTTCCACAAAATGCTGGTCGATGCCATCAATATGCGCGCATCCGACTTGCACTTTGAGCCTTATGAGTTTAGCTACCGCGTACGCTTTCGCATTGATGGTGAATTGCGCGAGATAGCCACTGCGCCACCAGCTATTAAAGACCGCTTGGCCTCGCGCATCAAGGTTTTATCCAAGCTTGATATATCTGAAAAGCGGGTTCCGCAAGACGGCCGCATGAAGCTCAGGCTCAGCCCTGAAAAAACCATCGATTTTCGCGTCAGCACCCTGCCTACGCTCTTTGGCGAAAAAGTGGTTATTCGTATTCTTGACCCGAGCAGCGCACGCATGGGTATTGATGCATTGGGCTACGATGCCATTGAAAAAGAGCGCCTGATTAAAGCCATTTATCGCCCCTATGGCATGATTTTGGTAACTGGCCCAACTGGCTCGGGTAAAACTGTTTCGCTTTATAGCTGCCTGAATCTGCTTAATGCACCTGGCGTAAATATTGCAACTGCGGAAGACCCTGCGGAAATAAATATGCCTGGAATTAACCAGGTTAACGTTAATGATAAAGCTGGACTCACTTTTGCTGCTGCTCTAAAGTCGTTTCTGCGCCAAGACCCAGACATTATCATGGTGGGTGAAATCCGTGACTTGGAAACGGCTGATATTGCCATTAAGGCCGCGCAAACAGGCCATATGGTGCTATCTACCTTGCACACCAATGATGCACCAACCACGCTAACGCGCCTGCGCAATATGGGCGTAGCGCCGTTCAATATCGCTTCCAGCGTTATTTTAATTACTGCGCAACGATTGGCGCGCCGCTTGTGTACAAAGTGCAAGGCTCCAACAGAAGTTCCACGCAATGCACTGCTTGATGCAGGTTTTACCGAGAGCCAGCTTGATGGCTCTTGGCAGCCCTACAAAGCCGTTGGCTGCGAAGCCTGCAATAATGGTTATAAAGGGCGGGTTGGTATTTATCAGGTAATGCCTATTACCGAGGAAATTCAAAAAATCATTCTGGCAGATGGTAGTGCACTCGATATTGCTATGCAATCAGAACGCGAAGGCGTTCGTAATTTGCGCCAGTCTGGTTTGCAAAAGGTTATACAGGGGCTAACTTCATTGGAAGAAGTGCTGGCTGTAACTAACGAATAATGTTTTAATGTATTTTTATTGGAATTAGGTGACATTATGGCAACTACACCAAGCAAAAGCAGCCGCCGCGGATCTGGCCAAAGCTCGGCAACATCACGCAAACCATCTAAAAACGAGCCTAAAACCTTCTTGTTTGAATGGCAAGGAACAGACAGGCACGGCAAAGCAGTTCGTGGTGATCTTCGCGCTGCCTCGGAAGCCATTGTGCGTAACACCTTGCAGCGGCAAGGTATTCGCGTTCTTAAAATCAAGAAACTGCGCACGAAAGCTGGCAAGTCAATCAAGCCAAAAGATATTGCCCTGTTTACCCGACAGCTTTCTACCATGATGAAGGCAGGTGTGCCTTTGCTGCAATCATTCGATATTGTGGCGCGTGGGAGCGAAAACCCGAAAATGACCAGCTTGCTCAATGCACTTAGAAGCGATGTAGAAACTGGTACGGCGCTCAATCAGGCATTCCGCAAATACCCCATGTATTTTGATGCGCTGTATTGCAACCTGATTGAAGCGGGCGAGCAAGCGGGTATTCTTGAAGGTTTACTGGATCGCTTGGCTACCTATATGGAAAAAACGGAAGCGATTAAAAGAAAGATTAAATCGGCTTTGATGTATCCCGTTGCTATTTTGGTAGTGGCTTTTGTCGTTGTTACAGTGATTATGCTTTTCGTGGTGCCTGCATTTAAAGATGTATTTGCATCATTTGGTGCCGAATTGCCAGCACCAACCATGATTGTTATTGCAATCAGTGAGTTTTTTACCCAGTTTTGGTATCTCGTACTGGGTGTTCCTGTTGCTGGAGCCTACTTTTTCTTGCAAGCATGGAAGCGCAACGAGAAAGTCCAGCGCACCATGGATCGCCTGCTCTTGAAAATGCCTATTTTTGGAACTTTGGTAGAAAAGTCAGCTATTGCACGTTGGACCAGAACCATGGCTACCATGTTTGCAGCAGGTGTGCCTTTGGTTGAGTCGCTTGATTCGGTGGGTGGTGCAGCGGGTAACAGTGTTTTTGCCGAGGGTACAAAACGCATTCAACAAGATGTTTCGCAAGGTACGAGCCTGTCTATGGCTATGACTGCGCAGCGTCTGTTTCCCGTAATGGTGCTGCAAATGACCACCATTGGTGAAGAGTCTGGTTCGTTAGACCATATGCTTGGCAAAGCGGCAGACTTTTACGAGGCAGAGGTTGATGATATGGTCGCAGGCATTTCCAGTTTGATGGAGCCTATCATTATCGTGATTCTTGGCGTTTTGATTGGCGGTATGGTGGTTGCCCTGTACCTGCCCATCTTCAAACTTGGCTCGGTGATTTAATGGACGATTTAGCTCTGTTTGCTGCGGTTGCAGGCTTTTTTGGCCTGCTATTTGGCAGTTTTTTAAACGTTGTGGTTTACCGCTTGCCCAAAATGATGGAGCAAGGTTGGGCTGCCGAACACGCTGCTTATGCGGCACAACAGCAGGGACAAGAGCCGCCAGAAGAAACAGGCGAACGATTTAATCTGCTTACACCTGCTTCGCGTTGCTCCAAATGTGGCCACCGCATACGCTGGTATGAAAATATTCCTGTTGTCAGCTATCTGGCTTTGCTCGGCAAATGTTCTTCTTGCAAAACCCCGATTGGTCTGCGCTACCCTCTGGTAGAGCTGGTAACGGGTGCTTTGGCATGGTGGTGCGTAACACGCTATGGCTTTGAATGGGTGGCGCTGGCTTGGTTCTTTTTTGGCGCCTGCCTGCTTTGCCTGACGCTCATTGACTGGGATACCACCTATTTGCCTGACAGCCTTACCCTGCCTTTGCTGTGGGCTGGTCTTCTTGCTACAACGCAAGGTTGGACGGGGCTTTCTCTGTCTGCCTCTGTTTGGGGTGCTGCTATTGGCTACCTTTCTTTGTGGTCGGTCTACTGGGCATTCAAGCTGGCAACGGGCAAAGAAGGCATGGGCTTTGGTGACTTCAAGCTGTTTGCTGCTTTGGGAGCCTGGTTTGGTGCAGAAGCGCTGATTCCTATCATTTTGCTGGCTGCGGTGATTGGCTCGGTGATTGGCATTGTGATGAAGCTCTCTAGCCAACTGCGCGAAGGGCGCTATGTGCCTTTTGGCCCTTTTCTGGCTCTGGGTGGTGTTGCCGTGTGGCTGCTGGGAGCATCGCGCTTGCTGCAAATGCTCGGTTTGCAGTAAGCAGCCTGTTTTTCCAGCATAAACACCATGCAAGCCACTTGGCATATTGGCATCACGGGCGGTATTGGTAGTGGCAAAAGCACGGTTTGCAAAATGCTGGCTGGCTATGGCGCTACTGTGCTGGATGCTGATGCCATTTCTCGCGCCTGCACTGCTGCCAATGGTGCTGCTATGGCTGCTATCCAGTCTGCTTTTGGCGATGCCTATATCGATGAAACAGGCGCATTAAACCGTGCCGCCATGCGGGAGCGCATTTTTCGCGACCCTGAAGCACGCAAGCAGTTGCAAGACATCATCCATCCTGTTGTTATGGCGCAAATGCTGGCGCAGGGGCAAGAAGCACAGCAGCAGGGCAAGCCGCTGGTGCTTTACGATATTCCTCTTTTGGCAGAGTCGCAACATTGGCGCTCACATTTGCAGGGCATTATTGTGGTGGATTGTGATGAAGCTACACAAATCAAACGCGTGATGCAACGCAGCCAGCTTGCATACGATGAAGTTAAAGCCATTATTGCTGCACAAAGCAGCAGAGAAGCACGCTTGCAGATTGCCGATATGGTTATAGACAACGGCAGCAATACCAACTGGCAGCATTTAGAACAACAAATACAGCAAATAGCCGTGCATTTCGGCCTTATCATTGCAACAAAGGAACTGCACGCGTGATACTGTACGAATACCCTTTCAATGAACGCATTCGCGCCTGGCTTCGGCTAGAGCATCTCTACGACCTCTACACGGAGCTTTGCGAGCGCACACAGGCGATTGACCACCATTTTGCCTTGAGCACGCTGTTTGAAATTTTGGATGTTGTCTGCCGCCCAGACCTCAAGTCTGAAATCATGCGCGATTTAGACAAACAAAAAAACTTGCTTAACGCCTACCGTGGCAACCCTGCCGTTGCCGAAAAAGCGCTTGATGAAATGCTCTACAGCATCGAATCGAGCTTTTCGCAATTGGCAAGCATGGCGGGCAAAGTAGGGCACGAGCTGATAGAAAACGATTGGCTAACAACTATTCGCAGCCGCATCAACATTCCAGGCGGCACTTGCGAGTTTGACTTGCCTGCCTACCACGCATGGCAACACATGCCAGCGCAGGAGCGCCAAAGCGACCTGCAACGCTGGATAGGCTACCTGCTGCCCATTTGCAAAAGCGTCAAGCTGCTTTTGACTTTAATGCGCGGCACGGGGCAGCCCCAAAAAATCACAGCGCAAAACGGCATGTTTCAGCACAATCTGCCGCAAGGGCGCACTTTTCAGCTCTTGCGCCTGCAAATCAGCCCCGAGCAGCAAGCCATTCCAGAAATCAGCGCCAACCGCCTGATTGTGACTGTGCGCATGATGCAGCAAGATGCGCAGGGGCACGTTACGCCCAAAGCTGTAGATACCGATTTTCAGCTCACCTTGTGCGCCTGATTACCAAACATAAACTGCACAGACTGTAAAGCGCAAACAGCCCGCGCCGCCATACAAACTGCCCCCTTCTGCCAGAAACATCCATGCCCACCACCGAGACAGCAAAAGCAAGAATAGTTACCTGCCCCCAATGCGGACAAGACAGCATTTACGCCCCTAGCAACCCATACCGCCCCTTTTGCAGCCACCGTTGCAAGCAGATTGATTTGGGCGCATGGTCGAGCGAAAGCTATCGCATGCCCGAGCCTGAAAAAGCAAAAGATAACGATACAGACACAAGCGCCGAGCACTAAAGCCAGCTAAAGCCAGCTTTTGCTTGTGCTTTTTTGCTCCCGTGCCTTTGCTCCAAAGCTGCCTTTGCTACCATCTTCCGCCATGAACACATCCACGCCTCTTTCTGATGCACACACCTTGTGCAAGCACACAGATTTGCCCGTTGTCGTAGTTGGTGCAGGGCTGGCTGGTCTTACCGTTGCCTTGCATCTGGCAGACCATGCGCCCGTCATCGTACTAGCCAAGCGCAAACTGGAAATCTCAGCCACAGCTTCAGCGCAAGGCGGCATTGTGGGCGTGCTGGGCAAAGACGACAGCATTGCCAGCCACGTGCACGATACGCTAGACGCTGGCGCAGGCATAGTCGATGAGCGCACAGCGCAGCATATTGCACAGCACAGCAAAGCCGCCATAGCTTGGTTGGTAGCGCAAGGCGTGCCCTTCTCGCCTGATGCGCAAGGCCCCTTGGGGCTGCACCTCACCCGCGAAGGCGGCCACACCGTGCGCCGCATAGCCCATGCAGCAGATGCCACAGGCAAAGCCATACACGACACCTTGCTTGATGCCGTCAAGGCGCACCCCAACATCACCCTGCATGAACGCTGGATGGCCATAGACCTCATCACCGAGCGCCATCTGCCTGATAGCAGCAGCAATGCCATGCAGCAATGCTACGGCCTGTACGTGCTTGATATTGATGCCGACAAAGTACGCACCTTAAGCGCCCGCGCCGTAGTGCTAGCCAGTGGCGGCGTAGGCAAGGTTTACCGCTACACCACCAACCCCGACACCTCTACTGGCGACGGCATAGCCATGGCCTGGCGTGCGGGCTGCCGCGTGGGCAATATGGAATTTATCCAGTTCCACCCCACTTGTCTTTACCACCCGCAAGAACGCAGTTTTTTGATTACCGAAGCCCTGCGCGGCGAAGGCGCACACCTCAAACTGCCCCTGAAAGATGCCGACGGCAACATCACTGCCGTGCGCTTTATGCCCGAGCACGACCCCCGCGCCGAGCTTGCCCCGCGCGACATCGTGGCACGCGCCATCGACTTTGAAATCAAAAAACACGGCTTGGACCACGTCTTGCTAGATGCCACCCACTTGGGGCGTGCGTTTTTGCAAGAACACTTCCCCACCATCTACCAGCGCTGCATGGAGCTGGGCATAGACATTGCCACCACCCCCATACCCGTAGTGCCAGCCGCGCACTACACCTGCGGCGGCGTAGTCACCGACCTGCACGGCCAAACCGACCTGCCACGCCTCTACACCGTAGGCGAAGCCAGCTACACGGGTCTGCATGGAGCCAACCGCTTGGCCAGCAACTCGCTGCTCGAATGCGTGGTATTTGGCAAAAGCTGCGCTGCCAGCATCTTGCAGCAGCCCCCCGCGCCCTGCCCCGCCCTGCCCGAATGGGATGAAAGCATGGTAGAAAATGCCGACGAGCAAGTCGTCATCGCCCACAACTGGGATGAAGTACGCCTCATGATGTGGAACTACGTAGGCATAGTGCGCACCGTGCGCCGACTAGAACGCGCCCAAAACCGCATCGTGCTGCTCAAAGAAGAAATCAACGACTACTACGCCAACTTCAAAGTCAGCCGCGACCTGCTTGAGCTGCGTAACCTGCTCGATTGTGCCGACCTGATTGTGCGCAGCGCGCTCAGCCGCCACGAAAGCCGTGGCCTGCACTACATCCGCGACTACCCCAACCCGCTGCCAGCGAGCTTTCCGACGATTTTGTTCAAGAAAAGCACAAAAAAGGTGGGCAAAAAGGGGCAGCGCAAAAGCAAATAAGCGCCAACATGCAAGGCGCTGCTCTCTGCGGGAATGCTGGAATACGGGGGCGAGAACGCAGAGGGTGCAGAGGAAATACGGGGGCGAACGCAGAAGGCGCAAAGGTTACGCAGAAATCGCAAAAGTAAATACCAAAATTGTTTGAAAATTCCTTGAACCAGTGTTTATGCGGCTTGCAGGGCATAAATGTCTGGGAAGGCGCATGGGGGCTGGTTGTTGTTGGCTGGTTTGCCGCTGCGCTGATTTGGCTGTGTCGTGCTGATGTGCAGGAGTTTGTTTGGGGCTTGGGCGCTGGGGTTATAGTTGCTTGCAGTGTTTGTTGTTGCTGTTTTTATGGCGATGTTGTTTGCGTTTTTATTGGTCAAAACATGCCTTTCTTGCAAATCATCAAGTTTCTCGGCGTTGCCTTTGTCTTGTGCCTTTCGCCCGGGCCTGACAATCTTTTTGTGATTACGCTGTCTGCTATGCGGGGCGTGAAATCGGGTTTGTGGCTGGTGTTGGGCTTGTGCAGCGGGCTGGTGCTGCATACGCTGGCGGTGGCTTTTGGGGTGGCAGCTTTGCTGGCGGCTACGCCTTGGGCTTTTAATGCTTTAAAAACAGTGGGCGGGCTGTATCTGCTGTATCTGGCATGGGGCGCGTGGGGCGCACCCGCACAAATGGCGGCAAACACCGCCACGCCTGCCTTACAACCGTTGCAGGCATGGCGGCGCGGGGTTTTTATGAATGTGAGCAACCCCAAGGTGGTGGTGTTTTTTCTGGCTCTTTTCCCGCAGTTTATAGACAACAAAGCGGGCAACCCCATCGGCCAAACCTTGCTTTTGGGCGGACTTTTTATTGCTACCTCATGGCTGACCTTCTCAGGCTTTGCGCTGCTGGCAGGCAGCCTGGGGCAAGCATTGCAAAAATCAGCCAAAACACAAATCTGGCTCAACCGCTGCGCGGCGCTGGTGTTTGTGGCTTTAGCTATCAAGCTGCTGCTGCCCGACTAGCCCAAAATTACCATTGCCGCATTGCCGCCATAAATAAGCGCCGCTGTAGCCAAGCCGATTGCCCCGTGTGGTAACAAAGGCGGCGCAGGTCTGGTACGCTTGCAAACTTTCGCGCAACCAAACCCGTGCCTAGCCAAGCCGTGCGCACCCAACCTTCAAGCACAATCTGCCTTTGTGCTTTTGCCCATTTGAACCTGTCATGCCCCCTACCAGCCTCAACCCCAACCCCTGCCGCATCATCGGCGTGCTTGACGACGGCGCAGCCAGCCTATCTGCCACAGCGCTGGCACACATTGCCCGTGCTGACGTGCTCATTGGCGGCACACGCACCCTGCAGCTCCTTGCCCCCCACGCCAGCCCCAGCGCCCGCCAGCTAGATTTAACAGGGCAACTTTCATCCGTACCCGAATGGATACGCACCGCGCGCGCTGCCAACCAAAGCTGCGTAGTGCTCGCCACGGGCGACCCGCTGTGCCACGGCATAGCGCCCTATCTGGCCGCGCATGTCTGCGTTGATGCGCTGGAGATTTTGCCCAACCTTTCCACCCTGCAACTGGCCTGCGCGCGTATCGGCATGCCTTGGCACGATGCCCGCATTGTTTCGGCACACAGCAAAGACACAGGCGAATGGCAACGCGGCAGCACCCCCACGCACAGCCTGTACCCACTGGCGCAGGCACTACGCCAGCACAGCCGCTTACTCGTACTCACCAGCCCCCACAACACCCCCGAGCGCATAGCCCGCCTGCTGCTGGCCGAAGGTCTGGGCGACGCATTCATGCTGGCCGTGGCCGAAAACCTGCTGCAAGCGCAAGAGAAAATCCACACCCAGCTTGACCCGCAAACCGCCGCCAAAATGCGCTTTGCCCCGCTTAACGTAGTGCTGCTCTGGCGCACCGCACCGCTGCTTGCCCCCGTCTGCTTTGGCCTGCCCGATACCGCCTACCAGCAGCGCCAACCAGAAAAAGGGCTAATTACCAAGCAAGAAGTACGCGCCGTCACCTTGGCACGGCTGCAACTGCGCCCAAACAGCGTGGTGTGGGACATCGGCGCGGGCAGCGGCTCGGTAGGGCTGGAAGCTGCCCGCCTGTGCCCGCAGGGGCATGTGTGGGCGATAGAAAAAAACGCCGAAGACTACGCCATAGCCCAGCGCAACCACGCCAGCTTTGGCGTATCCAACTACACCTTGGCGCACGGCAAAGCCCCGCAAGGCATGGACGACTGGCCCGCGCCCGATGCCATCTTCATCGGCGGCTCGGGCGGCGAGCTGGGCGAACTCATCACGCTGGCACTGGCACGCCTGCGCACGGGCGGGCATTTGGTGATGAACTTTGTCACGCTCGAAAACCTCGCCACCGCCACCACCGCCCTGCAAGCCGCTGGCGCTACGTGGGACGTGCTGCAACTGCAAGCCGCCCGCAGCAAACCCATCTTGCACATGCACCGCATGGCGGCTGAAAACCCTGTGTGGATTGTGAGCGCCCAAGCCGCTACCATAGCTGCCACAGCACCTTGAGCAAATTACACATCATGACTTCACCCCCCGCCCCTGTCGCCTTGCCCCAGCATGCAGGCATCCATATCGAAAGCCTGATGTTTGGCTACGGCAAGCAGCCCTTGTTTACGCACTTCAACGCCAGCTTGCAGCAAGCAGGCATTTATGGCCTGTTTGGGCGCAATGGCAGTGGCAAATCTACATTGCTCAAGATTTTGGCGGGGCTGCTTGCGCCCCATGCAGGCAGGGTAGATGTGCTGGGCTATGTGCCTCGGCAGCGTGCGGCTGAGTTTTTGTGCCAGATGTATATCTTGCCCGAGGAGTTTCATCTGCCCAACCTCACGCCCGATAGCTTGCGGCGCACGCATGCGGGGTTTTATCCGCGTTTTAGTGCGGCGCTGTTTGGTATTTATCTGCACGAGTTGGATGTGCCTGCCAATCAAACGTTTGGCGCGATGAGTTTGGGGCAAAAGAAAAAAGCTGCCATTGCCTTTGCGCTGGCTACGCAAACGCCGCTGCTGCTGATGGATGAGCCAACCAACGGGCTAGATATTGTGAGCCGCGCCCAGTTCAAGCGCCTGATGGCACGGCCCGAGCAGCAAGAGCGCTTGGTGCTTATTAGCACGCACCAAGCGCACGATTTGGAAAGCATTCTGGGGCATATCTGGTTTATCGACCAAGGGCAACTGGTGCTGTCTTGGCCCATGTTTGACTTGCCCAACTGGTTGAGCATGGGGGTAGCCAGCGATGCTGCCAGCCTGCCGCCGCCCGCCGTGCTGCTGTACCAAGAGCCGATTGGCCAGCAAATTGCCTGGGTGGCGCGGCGTGTGGCAGATGGCACGAGCGCCGCAAGTGCCGCAAGTGCCGCCCTTGCGCCCAGCCCCGTGCAGCTTGAGTTGCTCTACAAGGCGCTAAGCCTGAACAAAGACGCGGTGCTTGCCGCCCTGCCCTCAGGCAATCTCACAAGCAAACCCACGTGCAAGCCCGCATACGCGCCAGCCTCTGCGCCACCCTTCCACCCGCAAGGCAAGCCATGAAACAAGCCCCCATTACCTGCTTTAACCCCCGCCGCTTTGCCCGACTTGCCAGCGCACACTGGGCAGAGCAGCGCCGCAACTACAGCTTGCTGCTGCTCGCTGTGCTGGCCGTGTATGCCTTGCTGCTGCTGATTTCGCTGTCTATCAGCAACGGCGGCGTGGGCGATACCAGCGCCCAAAGCTTGTTTTTCTTTGCGGGCTTGATGCTTTCGGGCGTGGTCTTTGCGGGGCTGTATTTTTCGGCACTGCGCCGCCCCGAGTCGGCCTTGCTGCTGCTGACCCGCCCCGCTTCTGCATTTGAAAAATGGCTGCTGGCGCTGTTGTGGGTGCTGTTGCTGTATCCGCTGCTGTATACCGTTTGCACCTTGCCTATCAACTGGCTTGCCAGCGTGCTGGGGCTGCAATGGCACACGGAGCGGTGCCTGCATCTGCAAGCCGTCAGCAATGTCGCCTGCACCTTGCCCGACCCGCAAGATTTCAAGCTGTTTTTGCCCTTTATCAAGTACGAGCAAGACAACATCATGCAGCCTTCTTTGCAAATATCGCTCATGCTGCTGTTTGCGGGGGCTGCGGGCTTGGCGCTGCTGGGCAGTATCTGGTTTCGCCGTTTGGCCGTACTTAAAACGGCGGTTATCGCATTTGTGCTGTTTTTAATCAGCCTGTTTTTAGCCTTTACTTTTAACTGGAGTATGGGCGGGCTTGCTTGGTGGAGCGTCTTTGAGCCTGCCCCGCGCACCGATACCAACGCCCTGTATTGGCTGGCTAATGCCCTGTTTTGGCTAGCCACACCCGCCTTGCTGTGGCTGTGCGCCCTGCTTGCGCTCAAAGAAAGGGAGCTGGCATGAGCAAGCACACCAAACCGCGCAACAAAACCCCTTGGCTGTTTGCCTTGGCTTTGCTGGTTTTTTGGGCTAGTTTGAGCATAAGCACAGCCGTATCCGAGCCAGACGATAATATGCAAAGCACTACCTTGCAGCTTGCCCCTGCCAGTAGCGTGCAGCGGCTTGAGATAACAGGCTACGCCGCAAGCAACTACCGCTACCGCTGGGGCAGCATTGACATTGCTTTTACCAACGCGCCCAACGCCGCCGTGCGCTTAGAGCTACGCGGCAAAAACTTGCCCAGCAGCGCACAAGACTTGCTGACACAACAAGGCAACACACTGGTGCTGCAAGCGCCCGCATGGACGCAAGACAGCAACGCCGAGAAACACGAGGCAGCGCAGTGGTGGATTGAGCGCATCGTGCTGCCCGCTTCTGTGAGCCAGATTCATACGGCGGGCGATGTCAAGCTCTACATCAAAAGCGCACATGAGTCCAATACAGGCAAAGCCAATGCAGACACAAACGCTGACAGCAGCGCCGATACAAACTCCGACACAAACGCCACCACCTGCCCCACGCCCGCCAGCGGCAATATGACTGGCAGCAACACCACTGGCGCAAGTTGTAGCGCTACATGCAGCAAAGCACCGTCCCCCAGCACGCGCCTGCCCGCGCTTGCCGTCTACGCCAACCATGTCTATATCGACAACAGCCTAGGCATAGAGCGCCTGCACATTACCAGCCCCAGCCTGTACCAGCAATGCAGCAATCAGCCGCTTGGCATAATCAACAGGCACAACTTCAAATCGGGCAGCGTTGACATCGCATCAGACAGATCTATCGCTATCGGGCAACTGCATATCGAAATGGCTGACGGCAGCATAGAGCTACCGCCAGACTTTGCACCCAAAGCCCTGCATCTGCACACCAGCCCCAGCGTTGCGCTTACCCTTCGCAACATCCACGCCCTGCAGCAAATACGCTGGCAAGCCATCAGTCCCGAGCGCCAAGAGCAATTGCGCTTGGCACGCCCCACGTCTGATCCCAAACTGTGCACCAGCACCAGCACCAGCGTGCAGCCTGCCAGTGCCAGCCCAGTCACACCCGCAAGCTCTGCCGCCCGCACTGCCGCCAGCAGCAAGGCAGCGGCAAGCGCAGCGCCCGCCCCGTCACAGCCAAAACAACCATAACAACACCTTCCCACCATGAGCACCACCACAAACCACTGCACAGCCCCATCCCCCAGCGCCACAGCCGCCCGCTACGGCACACTCATAGGCGTATCACTGGGCCCGGGCGACCCAGGCTTAATCACCCGCGCAGCCTGGGCGCAATTGCAGCGGCGCGATGCCATTTGGGTTTACCCCGCGCGCAGTGGCAAAACGCCCAGCTACGCCTTTGGCATTACCCAACGCGCGGGCCTTGAGCCGCCCGCACAGCACCAAGAGCTGCTTTTCCCCATGACGCACGATGGCAGCAAACTGGCTCTGGCTTGGGCAAAAGCCGCCAACACCGTGCTGCCTTGGCTGCAAAGCGGGCGCGACGTGCTGTTTTTGGTTGAGGGCGATGCCAGCACCTACGCCACCTTCAGCCACTTGGCTCGTACCATCACCGCGCTAGATGCAGCCGCGCCCGTGCAATACATGGCTGGTGTTAATTCCTTTACCGCTGCCACCGCCCACGCCAGCATGGCGCTGGCCGAGCAAGACGACACCATCGCCATCATCCCCGCAGCCTATGGCGTAGCCGCCGTAAATCGCCTGTTGCCCGACTTTGACACGCTGGTGCTGATGAAAATCAAGCCCCTGCTTGATGAGCTTATCGACTGGTTGCAGCAGCGCGACTTGCTCGCGGGCAGCGTCTTTGTCGAGCGCGTAGGCGCACCCGACCAGCGCCTGCTGGCAGGCCAAGAGCTGCTTGCACTGCGCGGCAGCAGCGTGAATTACCTCTCGCTGCTGGTGGTAAAAAACCCGCACCGTATCCGTGGTGAACGCATCAAAGGCTGCCTGAAAAAAACCAGCCCCACCTCAACCCATACAGCAGCCACACCATGAGCAGCATGAGCAGCCCCACGAGCGCAGCCGTAACCGCAACCGCACACATGACCGAGCGCGTGGGCATCGTAGCCATCACCCGCAACGGCGCTGCACAAGCCGTCAAGCTGGCGCAACTGCTACCCAGCGCAGGCATTTGCACCTCGGCCAAATTTGCCGCGAGCTTTGCCCATCTGCCCAACGCAGTACACGCCTACCAAGGCGCACTCAAAGACGAAATCGCCCCCCTTTGGCAGCAATACGACCAAATCATCTTTTTCGTATCGCTCGGCGCAGTGGTGCGGCTCATAGCCCCGCACCTGCAAGACAAAGACCAAGACCCGGGCGTGCTTGTTGTAGACGAAGCCGCGCAATACGTTATCCCCGTTTTATCGGGGCATGTGGGCGGGGCTAATGCCTACAGCCAACACATTGCCGCCTTGCTGGGCGCTACGCCCATCGTTACCACCGCTTCTGACGTAGGCCAAACCATAGCCGTTGATATTCTTGGGCGCGAGCTGGGCTGGCAAGTGCATGCGCCCAAAATCAACATCACCCGCGTATCGGCAGCCGTGGTATCAGCCACCACCGCCAGCGGCCAGCGCATAGCCGTAGTGCAAGAAGCAGGCAGCCGCCACTGGTGGACGCGCCCCACGCCCCTACCCGCAGCCATCGACCTGCTCGAAAACTTCACCCAAGCCTGCGCGAGCCGCCACGCCGCCGTGCTCTGGATAACCCACGCACCCGTGCCCGAAGCCATCTGGCAGCAGTGGCACGAGCGCCTCGTGGTATACCGCCCCCCGCAAGGGCAAAGCGCCAACGCACCCAACCCCTTGCTCGGCAACCAAACCAGCGCCGCCGCCAACACCAGCAGCGGCAACAGCAACAGCAGCGGCAACGCCCCCACCGCCCTGCCCCGCTACGCACTGGGGCTGGGCTGCGACCGTGGCACATCGCTTGCCACCATGCAGCAAGCCATCGCCCAAGCCCTGCTGCACATGGGCGCGAGCCTGCCGCAAGTTGCAGCCGTTGCCACTATTGACATTAAAGCCGACGAAACCTGCCTGCAAGAGCTGGCAGCCCTGCACGGCTGGCGTATCCAGTTCTACCCCGCCCGCGCACTGGCCGCAGTACCCGTACCCAACCCGAGCGCAACCGTCTTACGCTACACTGGCACGCCGTCGGTAAGCGAAGCCGCCGCCTTGCTTGCCGCAGGGCACGCCGCCACTGACACTGGCACACCCGCCCCCATCACCGCACTGCGCCTTGAAAAACACAAACTGCGCGGCGCAGACGGGCGCAACGCCACCGTATCCATCGCTGAAATTGCTCTTTAAAGCAGCACATCAAGCAGCGCAAACAATCATCAAATCCCAGCAAAACAACACCATGCAAACAAGCAACACAAACACCAGCAGCGGCAAAATCTCACTCGTAGGCATAGGCCCAGGCAGCCTGCAACACATGACCGAACGCGCCCGCGCCGCCATTGCCGAGGCAGACACCGTTATCGGCTACGTCACCTACATCAAACTCGTTGCCGACCTGCTCGAAGGCAAAGAAGTCATCCGCAAAAGCATGACTGAGGAGCTCGACCGCGCCATTGAAGCCCTCGAGCGCGCCCGCGAAGGCAAAAAAGTAGCCCTCATCTCATCGGGCGATGCGGGCATCTACGGCATGGCGGGGCCCACTTTTGAAGTGCTCTTTCAAGCGGGCTGGACCCCGCCCGAACCCCTGCCCTGCGGCAGCCTCCCCGCTGGCAGCGTGGAAGTAGAAATCATCCCTGGCACATCGGCACTCAACGCCTGCGCCGCGCTCGTTGGCGCACCGCTTACGCACGACTTTTGCGCCATCTCCCTGTCAGACCTGCTCACCCCTTGGCCCGTCATCGCCCGCCGCCTGCACGCAGCGGCCAGCGCCGATTTTGTAGCAGCCCTGTATAATCCAAAAAGCGGCCGCCGTACCCAGCACATCGTGCAAGCACAGCAACTGTTTTTGCGCCACCGCAGCCCAGATACCCCTGTTGCCATCATCAAAAGCGCCTACCGCAGCCGCCAGCACATAGTGCTCACCACATTGGCAGAAATGACCAACCACGACATCGGCATGTTAAGCACCGTACTCATCGGCAACAGCAACACCTATGTGCAAAACGGCCTGATGGTAACCCCACGCGGCTACGCCAACAAATACAGCGTAACAGGTGAAAAAAGTGCCCACGCGGGCGAAAAAGCAGGTAAATCCCTCAGCAGCGGCTTGGCTGGCTGGCTGCAAGCCCTGCACGCCGCCCACGCCGCAGGCAGCACCACTGCAGAGCTGGCAGCCCTCTACCACCTGCCCGAAGACTACATCACCAGCGCTTTGCAGCAGCCCTTGCCTGCTGATTTGCCCTCCAGCGAGGCCAGCGAATCGGAGGGGTAACCCCAGCCAAAGCAAATAAGCCGTGCTGACAAAACACGCCCACCAGCAGCACAAAAGCCACAAGCAGCATTCATGCGCCCTGCAAAGCTTTTTCGTGCCGCAGGGCGCATAAACACTGCTTGCTCTGATTGCAGGCTTTTTGTGCGTGGCTGCTCTTTTGCATGCCGATTACACCAGCACGGCAGCCCCAAAGCGGTTGAAAAATCATGTTTAATCAGGCAGCCGCAGCAAACCTTGTTACCTTATAAGATGTTTTTATAATTTCATAGTACAATCGGTTTTTTTATCGATAGGAAGGACAAGATGACCTCTCAAAAAACCGAAGTAACTGGCGTTGAACTCCTGAAACGGGTGGTTGATGATGCTCTTTTTGGGGGCTTTAACCAAGAAGCCGTTGTTAACCAGTGCTTGCAGATGGCAGAAAGTATGCCTGGCATGGCTGCAACAACCGCAGTTTTACTCACACTGGCACAGAAAAAACTGCCAGACCAAGAGATAATTTCTCAAGCAAGAACTGAAATAAAGCAGAGCAAAGCCGCTTAATTACCTTTGGCTTAACTTTGTTTAAAGTAATTAAAGGCAATTCTGTCTAAAAAACAGCCATCTTTTGATGGCTGTTTTTTTTGCTTTGCATTGGGCTTGAGGAAATAGCTGATTTGTTCCAGTTTTAGATAAAACTGCCGTATTAAGAGTAAATCAGCGCCTCCTTAGCTTGTTTTATCGGCTTAGGCAAGAGCACATTTCTGGATTTTGAGCCGTTGCCCTATTTCTTGCCCTATGCATTACGTAATCAACCTGGCTACTTCTTGCTGGAGCCGCTCGGGTTGCGCCTCGGCTGGCGCAATGGGCGCACCTGCGGCAAGCTCGATTTTGCGAAACAGGCGCACGCGCAGCAAACGCTGGCCAAGCGAGTTGCCTTGGCTGTCTTTGCAGCCAGCGCCACCTTCGCCGCGTTCGCCATCTTCGCTGCTGTGGCGCGCGGCAAAGGCGCTACCCTCCAGCCCGCGCAATGCCAGCGGTATCACAGGCACGGGGTTGCTGGCAAGAATACGGCTAATCCATGGCTGAAACTCGCGCAACTTGCTGCTGGCCGCCGCGCCCTCTTCGGGAAAGACCAGCACCAGCTCGCCCCTGACCAGCGCGGCTGCAATTGCGGCATAGGTTGGCGGCTGCGGGCTAGTTGCATTAGCCAAACCATCTGCATTGCCAGAGCAATCTGCGCTGCTGGAAAAATCCGCAGGTATGGCCTGCCCTGCTTTAAAGGCCAGCGCAAGCACGGGGTTGCGGAAAAAACGCGCATCCAATACAAAATGGATGGGGCGGCGGCAGGCAGCCGCAACCACCAGCGCATCTACATAACTGGTGTGGTTGCACACCAGCAATGCCGCACCTTCTTCGGGTATGTGCTCCATTTGCCGCTTGTGCAGGCGATAGACCAGATTAACCAGCATCCAAATCACAAAGCGCAGTAAAAACTCTGGCACCAAACGGAAGATGTAAATAGCCACGGCTGCATTGCACAGTGCTGCCAGCGCAAACAGGTGCGCAATGCGCATGCCCATAGCCAGCAGCCCCGCTGCTGCCAAAGCGCCCACGACCATAAACAAGGCATTGACGATGTTGTTGGCTGCAATAATGCGGGCGCGGTGGCTGGTGCTGGAGCGTATCTGCATCAGCGCATACAGCGGCACAATAAAAAAGCCGCCAAACAAGCCTATGCCAAACAAATCAAGCAGCACGCGCCATGTGCCGTCTGCCAGCAGCAGCGCCAGCAGCCCCAAAGGCGCAGCAGGCGGCACGGCGGGCGAGGCAAAGGCCAAATCCAGCCCGAAAACAGTCAAGCCTATAGAGCCAAACGGCACCAGCCCGATTTCTACCTGACTGGCCGAAAGGCGCTCGCACAGCAGTGAACCTATGCCCACCCCAAAGGTAAACACGCCCAGCAGCAAGGTGATGCTGGTTTCTGTACCACCCAGCACGTTTTTGGCATAGGCTGGAAACTGCGCCAGCAGCAGCGCACCAAACAGCCAAAACCACGAAATGCCCAGTATCGACAAAAACACGGTGCGGTTTTCGCGGGCAAAGCCGATGTTGTGCCAAGTCTCTGTAATCGGGTTGGGGTTGATGCGCAAATCTGGCTCAGGCGCGGGCGCAGCAGGTATGGCGCGGCTGCCCACATAGCCCAGCACGGCAGTAAGCAAGCAAGCGCCAGTAACCCACATCACCCCGTTTGGCACGCCTGTAAGCAAGCCGCCTGCCAGTGTGCCCAGCAAAATAGCCACAAACGTGCCTGCCTCAACCAGCGCATTGCCGCCTACCAGTTCAGCCGTTTGCAGGTGTTGCGGCAATATGGCGTATTTGACTGGGCCAAACAGGGTTGAATGCAGCCCCATGAAAAACAGGCTAGTTAACAGCACAGGCAGGCTGTGCCAATAAAAACCTATGCCTGCCAGCAGCATGATGGCAATTTCAAGCAGCTTGACCAAACGTGCTATGCGCGCCTTGTCAAACTTGTCAGCCAGTTGCCCCGCTGTGGCTGAAAACAGGAAAAAAGGCAGCATGAAAATGCCCGCAGCCAGATTGGCCAACAGCTCGGGCTGGAGCGATGACCATTGCGCAGTCTGGAAAGTGAGCAAAACCACCAGCGCGTTTTTAAAAAGATTGTCGTTAAACGCGCCCAAAAACTGCGTGATAAAAAACGGGCCAAAGCGCCGTTTGCCCAAAAGTGAAAATTGCGAACTCATAGCACCAGCTCCTTATACGCTAGCCACATCAGATGTATTGGGTGCATGGCTGCTGGCATTTTCAGCCATGCTTTGCAGGCGCACATAGTCGGTCTTGCCAGAGCCTAGCAGTGGTATTGCCTCTATGGTTAGCATCACACGCGGCACAGCCAGCTCGGGCGCACCAACAGCGCGTGCGGCAGCCAGCAACTGCTCGCGCTGTAGTGCGGGCGCGGTGGTAAACAACACCAGTGCTTCGCCTTTGGCTGCATCACGCCGCGTGGCGGCTGCATGGGCAAAGTCTGGCGCAGCGGTGGTGGCGATTTTTTCAACCACTTCGAGCGACACCATTTCGCCCGCAATTTTGGCAAACCGCTTGAGCCGCCCGCGTATATGGATAAAGCCATCTTCATCGCGCTCAACCATATCGCCCGTGTTATACCAGCCGCCTTGCTGCGCCGTAACAGGCTGCAATACCCCAGGCGCATCAAACAGAAAGTAGCCCTTCATCACATTGGGGCCTTTCACATGCAGCACGCCGCCCTGCGCAATGCCAGGCACAGCTTCAAGCCGATAGTCAATACACGGCAGCAACCTGCCCACGCTGCCAATGCGGCAGGCCATGGGCACATTCACAGCCACCACAGGCGCACACTCGGTAATGCCGTAGCCTTCAAGAATGCGAATGCCAAATTTTTCAATCCACAGTTTGCGCACTTCTTCCGAGAGCTTTTCTGCCCCCGCTACGGCATAGCGCAAGCGGCCAAAGTCATAGGGGTGGGCGTGTTTGCCGTAGTTGCCCAAAAAGGTAGATGTGCCAAAAATCACCGTGCAATCGCGGTCATACACCAGCTCTGGAATGATGCGGTAATGCAGCGGGCTGGGGTAGAGAAAAACCTTGCAGCCCGAAACCAGCGGCAGCAGCACGCCACAGGTTAGCCCGAATGAGTGAAACAGCGGCAGCGCCATCATGATTTTGTCAAGCGGGGTGAAGTCTGCCACTGCGCGAATCTGCGCCACGTTTGCCAGCAGCGAAGCATGCGAATGCACCACGCCTTTGGGCTTGCCCTCCGAGCCTGATGTAAACAGCACAATGCACGCATCGTCAGGGCTTTGCGCCACAGCGGCTTGGCTGGCAAAAACACTGTGCCACAGCACCCATAGCTTGTCGCCCAAGCCCAGCATGGCTTTGAAGTCTTCAAGGTAGTAAATGGTGATGCTATTGCCCGATTCTTCTAGCAACTGCGCCACCACGCCTTGCAGCCGCGCTTTTTCTACAAAAGTGCGCGAAGCCACAATGGTGCGTATGCCTGCTGCAGTGCAAGCCGAGCGCAGGCCATCAACGCCAGCGGTGTAGTTAAGCATGGCTGGCACACGCCGCTTGGCCGAAAGCGCCAGAATCAGGCTCAGGGTGGAAGCCGCATTGGGCGCAAGCACGCCTACTACGTCATCAGCAGCCGTCATGCGCGAAAGCAGGCGCATTAAAGCCAGCGAGGTTTTGAGCAAAGAGCCGTAAGATTCCTCACGCATGAGCACATCTTCAGCCAGCTTGTAGTTTCTGCCAAAGCAGCGTTTGCCTTCAAGAAAAGCCCCGTATAACGTGCGCTTTGGCTCGGTGGCAACCAGCATGTCGAGCAAAATATCGCGCATCAGTTCACCCGCGCGACGGCGGCGCAGTCTGGCCGTGGGCAAGTCAGGCATGGCAATGCTGCGGCGGGGCTGGATGGCGATGCCCACACGCGGCAGCAATTTGCGCGGATAAATACCTGCAAGCCGCCCAAAATAGCTACGCGCTGCGCCATCAATGCGCACAGGCACAATGGTTGCGCCAGTTTTGGCCGCCACAAAAGCCGCGCCATCGTAAACCTTCATCAGCGCACCCGTTTTGGTAATGCGCCCTTCAGGAAAAATCACCACGGGCTGCCCCGTTTCCACCAGCTTGACGATTTGCTTGATAGCCAGCGGGCTATTGGAGTCCACCACCAAATGCCTGACAAAACGCAAAGAAAACGCAAACAGCGGCCGCGCGGCAATTTGTGTGTGCACCACAAACACCGCATCGACTGGCATAAGCAAGCCAATCAGCAAGCCATCAATAAACGACTCGTGGTTGGCAACAATCAAGGTGCGCGGGTTGCTAAAACTGGCGGCATCGCCCTGCACCTGCACCCTGAAAAGCGCTTTTAAAAGCACGCGCAACAAAGCCCGAAATTGTTGTTTAAACATAAAAATGCCCGATTAATTATGGAAATGCGCATACTGCAGCAAGTTGAAAGTACGCTTAATTGAAAGTTTTTTTAATTGAAAGTATGTAAAAAAAATGGACTTTGGTTCGGCATCAACTTACGCAAGGCAATGCTTTGCAGCCCGCATTTGTAACACACGCACTGCGCCGCACCAAACGCGCCACAATCAGCGCCGCTGCCACTGTTGCCAGCAAATGCTTGGCAGTATGCCCCGTTAGCCCACCTGTTATGGCGGCAATTTGGTGGTCAGCCAGTTCGGCAAATTTAGCCAGCACATACAGCAGCACTGCCCCTGCAAATGCCAAGCGGTCGGCACGCGGTGCGCCGTGCGCCCATTGCCAAACGGGAATAAGCACCAGCGGCAAGCCTTGCAGCAGCAAGTAGGGGCGCAAATCGCCAGCGCCTGCCTGCTCGGTAACATGCCACCAGCCTACGCTGCATACCGCTGCCACACCCAGCCCTAGCGCCATCAAACGGCTGCTTTTTTTCCAGACATCGCCCCACACGCCAGCCAGCAAACCCGCGCACAGCAAGGCAATGGGCAGCCTGTCCCAAACAAGGCGCTGGTTGTCTGGCGCAAGGTGGTAGTAAGCCGAGCCCAAAGCGGTTAAAAACAGCCCCATCAAAAACAGGCGATAACCTGCCCAGCCATAGCGCAGGCTTTGCCGCCCAACCGCAGGGCGCAACTGCCACCAGCCCCATAGCGCAACAAGGGCAAAGCCCACATTGGAAACTACATCGGCAAAATGCGCTATGCCGTAGCACATCTGCTGGTCAGCAAAATCGTGGTAATGCGCGGGCTGCGCGATGGGCCCGTGCCATGCCAGCAGCACGCAGGCGAGCACGGTAATCCACGTTGGCACATGCATGCGGTTGATACGGTTGATACGGTTCGTATGGCGAAATTGCATGGTGCATCTCCTTGACTCAAAAAGTGAAAGTGCACGCAGAATGCCGCAAAGACAATGGTTTGTATACTAAAAATAAAATAGTAGAAGCGTTTACAATAAAAGTATCGAATAAAGATACTTTTTAGAGGCGCACAGGCATGAACGAAATCAAGCAACTGGTTAGCACACTGAAGCGGCGGCTCAAAATCCAAGGCATGACTTACCGCGATTTGGCAAGCGCGCTGGGCATGTCTGAAGCCAGTGTCAAGCGCATGTTTGCCCAAGGGCGCTTTAATTTGGAGCGCGTGGTCGAAATCAGCAACCTGCTGGGCTTTACCTTGGCCGAGCTGACGCACGAAGCCGCTATTGGCGAAAATCGCCTGCACACTTTGAGCGAGGCGCAAGAAAAAGAGCTGGTGAGCGATGAAAAGCTGCTGATGGTTGCGGTGTGCGTGCTTAACCACTGGGAGGTTGCCGACATCACCCGCATTTACCAATTCAGCCAAGCCGAGTGCATCGCGCATCTGCTCAAGCTCGACCGCCTACGCCTCATCACCCTGCTGCCAGGCAACCGCATCAGGCTCAATGTGGCGCGTGACTTTGACTGGCGCAGCCAAGGCCCTATCCGCATGTATTTTCTTAAACAGGGCTTGGGCGACTTTTTGCAAAACGACTTTGCGCGCGAGAGCGAAACGCTGTCCTTTTCGCACGCCATGCTCACTGACGCTGCCGCCGCGAAAATGCTGGCAGAAATCCGCAAACTGCGGCAAAAGTTTGCCGAGTTGCATGAAGAAAGCCTGGCCAGCCCGCTGCCAAAACGCCACGGCACGGGCATGTTTGTAGCCATGCGCGAGTGGGAAATGCCCTCTTTCACCAAAAACAGGCGCACCCGCACTAGCACAGCAGCCAGCACAGATTAAAATCCGTGCAGGTTCGCAAGTTCGCCATCATCTGGCTTTAGCAGCTCAAAAGCACAGCCAAAGCAGCCAGCCAAACCCAAACATTGCCAGCGCCTTTGGTGCATCCAATTGCATGCGCCAGCAACACATTTAAAAATGCCAACAACGCCAACAACGCCGACAACACCAATAACGTTAAAAACGCCACAACCAGTATTCATGCGCCCTACAGCACGATAATGCCCTGCAAGCCGCATAAATACTGCTTGCCCGCTTTTGAATAAAAAAGCCCCGAAGAACACATACAGGCGCCAAGCCTGCCCATTTGCTTAAAGCACAGGAGAGCTAGCAGCCATGTCTTTTGATACCACACAAGAAATTCTGATTCAGGGCATCACCAGTGCAGGCCGCACATTTCGCCCCAGCAACTGGGCCGACCGCTTGGCGGGTGTAATCAGCCAGTTTCGCCCAGAAGCACCCAAGCCAGGCGACCACCTGACGTATTCGCCCTGGTGCTTTCCCATGATTTACAACAACATCAACTCGGTAGTGGTGAGCCGCACGCTGCAAGAGCGTTTCCCGCATGCGTGGGACTATATCTACAGCTTTGCCCGCGATAACGATTTGCAAATCATTGACGGCAGCCAAGCAGACCAATAAGTAAGCCCATAAGTAAGCCCGCTTGGTTGCTGCCTCAAGCCAGTTGCGCATTAGCCCGTATTGCGCAAACCCACTGCAATGCCATTGACCGATATTTGAATGCCACGGCGCAAGCGCAATTCGCTGTCATCGGCATCTGCGCCCGCACGCTGCGTATGCGCTGGTGCAGGCTCTGGCGCAGCCTTTTTGCTGGCGCGGTGGCGGCGCATCAGCTCCACTTGCAAGTGGTTGAGCAAGTCAATATACGGGAAGCGGTGGGCAATCGAACGTGCCAGCGCAGGGTTGCTGCTCAAACGGTCTGATTCGCCAGTAATCAGGGTCAGCATCTCTTGCGTGGCTTGCCATTCTTGGCGTATGGCGGCAAAAATTCTTTGCCCCAGCGCCACATCGGGCACCAGTTCTACATAACGCTCGGCAATGTGCAGGTCTGTTTTGGCAAGCACCATATCCAAATTGGAGAGCAGTGCCGCAAAAAACGGCCATTCGCGGTACATGCTTTGCAGCAAGCTCAGGCGCTGTGCGTTGGGCTGCTCGGCTGGTTTGCCTTGTGCATCCACAAAAAGCCACTGCCGCACGCCGCCGCCAAAACCTGCCCAGCCAGGCAGTGCAACGCGCGATTGCGCCCAGCTAAAGCTCCACGGAATAGCGCGTAAATCCTCAATTTTTGCCAGCGCCTTGCGCGAGGCTGGACGCGAGCCGATATTGAGCTCGGAGATTTCAAGCAAGGGCGTAGCCGCAAAGAAGTATTCGGTAAAACCAGGCGTTTCGCACACCAGCTTGCGGTAGGCCGCATAGCTGGCATCGCTTATGGCTTGTGCCGCTTGCACATATTCATCGGCAGCCGATTTGGCTGGCAGCAAGCTGGCTTCAAGCGTAGCGGCTACCAGCGTTTGCAGATTGCGCCGCCCGATTTCGGGGTTGGCGTATTTGGAGGCAATAACTTCGCCCTGCTCTGTTAAGCGGATTTGCCCATGCACCGTGCCTGGGGGCTGCGCCAGTATGGCTTGGTAGCTAGGGCCACCGCCCCGCCCTACCGTGCCGCCGCGCCCGTGAAACAGCCGCATCAGCAAGCCGTGCTGCTGGCGCAAGGGCTCAAACACCTCAAGCAAAGCGCGTTCGGTCTGGTACAAGCACCAGTTGCTGGTAAACATGCCGCCGTCTTTGTTGCTGTCGCTGTAGCCCAGCATAATGTCTTGCTCGGCACCGCTGGCCAGCACCATATCGAGCACACCAGGCAAGGCATACCACTCACGCATAATGCGCGGAGCTGCTTGCAAATCGGCAATGGTTTCAAACAGGGGCGAGACTATCAAGCGGCTATGCACTGCGGGGCTGCCAAAATGCCGTAGCAGACCACTTTCCTTAAACAACACCATCAACTCAAGCAAGTCGCTCACGTCTTCGGTGTGCGAGATGATGTAGTGGCGCAAGGCAGAGCGGCCGTAGGTTTGCAAAATCTGCAAAGCGTCGGTAAATACGGCCAGCTCTGCCACTGTTTTGCTGCTGTAGTCTGCATCAGGCACTTTCAGCGGGCGCACATCGGCAAGCGCGGCCAATAGGCACTGGCGCTTTGCAGCCTCATCCAACCCGCTGTAGTTGCTCTCAATTTGCGCAACGCGCAGCAACTCGGCAACCACCTGCTCATGTTCTTCGGAGTTTTGCCGCAAATCAAGCGTAGCCAGATGAAAGCCAAACACCTCAACCGCACGCATGAGCTTGCCCAAGTGCAGCGCCAACAGCGCCGCGCCGTGATGCTGGCGCAGCGAATCCGCCAAAATATGCAAGTCGCGCAACAAATCTTCGGCACAGGCGTAAGGCTCGGCATCGGCAATAGGCGGATGTGGCGGGTGCGCAAATGTACGCGCTTTCAAGGCTGCCGCTGTGCGCGCATAAATGCCTGCCACAGCGCGGCGATAGGCTTCATCTTGGCGATGGGGATTGTTGTCATTGGCTGCATCAGCCAGTGCATGCAGCTCTGGCGTAGCTTCTACCAGCATGGTAGACATTGACAACTCCATACTCAGTGCATGCAACTCTTTCAAGTAGTGCAACAAAGCAGTTTCGCATTGCATCCGAAGCGCCTGCCCCAGACACTCAGCCGTAACGAAGGGGTTGCCATCGCGGTCGCCCCCCATCCAGTGCCCCATGCGGAAAAACGGCTCTATACGTTGCCCGGGCAGCATGTGCTCAAGGTCTTCGTAAAGCTGCGGAATTTCTTGCAAGAAAGTGCTGTTGTAGTACGAAAGCGCGTTGCTGATTTCATCTGCCACAGTCAGCTTGTTATTGCGCAAAATGCGCGTCTGCCACAACTGGGTAATACGCGCTTTCAGCAGCGCAGTATTGCGCTCCAGCTCACGCGGGCTGTGCAAGCCATCACGCTCCTCAAGCAAATGGGCTATGGCATGCTCGGCTGCCAAAATGGCTGCACGCTGCACTTCTGTCGGGTGCGCCGTAAGCACTGGCGAAACATAAGCGCGACTGAGCAAATCTGCCACTTGTTGTGGCTGCACACCATGCGCCTGCAAACTCTCCATGCTGGCTTGCAAAGAGCCGTTTTGCACTTGCCCCAAACGCTCGTGGTGCTGGCGGCGGCGCACATGGTGGCGGTCTTCAGCCAAATTGATTAAATGCGAAAAATAGCTAAAGGCACGCAACACTTGCAACGTCTGCGGCAAGGAAATGCTTTGCAGCAGGCTGCCAAGCTCCTCGCCCGCGCCAGCATCCAGCCTGACGCGGTAAGCCACCGACAAACGGCGGATTTTCTCAACCATATCAAAAGTAGCTTGCCCCTCTTGCTCGCGAATAACATCGCCCAGCAAACGCCCCAGCAGCCGAATCGCTTCAATAAGCGGCTGCTCTTTATGCCTGTTAGAAACTGTAGTCATGTAAATAAGCCATTGTTAGCCAGATTAAGCGCCAGTCAGACCTTGTTGCAGCAGCCTGGCTTGTAGCCATTTAAAAGCCGCACACACCCAAGAATTGGCGAAACATCAACTGGCAAGTGAATAAACACGTTAAAAACGTTAAACGCGTTTAAAACGTTAAAGTTTATAGCGCCTGCGCCAAACGCAGAACGCCCTCTTCGATTTTTTCCAGATTCGTAGTCGCAAAGCTCATACGCAAACAGGATACATCAGGGTTTTGTGCAAAAAACGGCGCACCAGGCACAAAAGCCACCAGCTTTTCAATGGCACGCTGCGCAAAAACCTGAGAATCGGCACAACGCCCATCCGCACCAGTCAAGCGCACCCAAAAAAACATGCCCCCTTGCGGCTGGGTAAAGCTCACAGCATCACCCAACTCACGCTTCAAACATGCAGCCATAGTGCTAGCGCGTTGCGCATACACAGAGCGCACCTGCTGCACCGCTTGAGGCAAACGCCCCGACTGTAAATAAGCCGCAGCCGTAGCCTGCGCCAAAGTGCTCGTATTGGCATCGCTAAACTGCTTGCACATCACTGCCTTGGCCAACAAATCAGGCGGAGCCACCAGCCAACCAAGCCGCAAACCAGGCGACAAAATCTTGCTCAAACTGCCGCAATGCGCCAGCCATTGCGCACTGCCCTCAACTTGGCTACTCAAAGCGAGCAAACTATCAGGAGGTGGCGCATCAAAATACAAATCCCCATACGGGTCATCTTCAACCACCAGCGTCTGGTACTGCACCGCCAGCTCCAACACACGCTTGCGCCGCTCCAGCGTAAGCGTTGCCCCGCTTGGGTTGCCAAAAGTCGGAATCAAATACACCATCTTGGGGCGATGCTCTGCAATCAGCGCCTCAAGCTGCTCCACCTGCACGCCGTGGGCATCAATCGGCGCACTGATTACCTCTGCACCATACAGCTTAAAGCATTGAATCGTTGCCAAAAACGTAGGCCCCTCCACAATCACCTTATCCCCAGGTGAAATCATGCACTTGCCCAACAAATCAAGCGCCTGCTGGCTGCCCGTAGTAACAACAAACTGATTCGCTTGCAGCGGCGCACCCTTTTGAGCCGACAAGCTAGCTATCTGCTCTTTTAAAGGCGCAAAACCCTCGGTCGCCCCATACTGCAAGGCAGCATCAGGCCACTGCTGCAAAGCACTTTGGCTGGCCGCGCGCAAACCATCCACATCAAACAAAGCAGGATCAGGAAAACCACCCGCAAAACTGATAATACCTGGCTTGCCCAATAACTTAAACAATTCACGAATCGCTGAAGTTTCAACATTTTGCAAGCGGCTGGCAAAGTGCAACATAGAAAATCACGGCCTTCTCAAAAAATCAAATAACGTATTGCGCACAGCGGCGCACAGCGCAGGCAAAAAAAAGGCGCTACCAAGCAGCGCCTTTTATCGGGGCATAAGCTTATTTGCCGCTATTTAAAAAGTCTAACACTTTATCTGTTATATCAATCTTCGGGTTGATATAAACAGCCTCTTGGTCAATCTTGTCAAATTGCTCTTTCTTTGCCACTTCTTCTACAGCGCGATTGGCCTTTTGAATAAAAGCCTGCATTTCATCATTTTTTCTGCTATTTAAATCTTCCTGAAATTCACGTCTGTTTTTCTGAAATTCATTATCTTGAATCATTAACTGGCGCTCTTTGGCAGCACGATTAGCCTCAGTCATCTTGGGCGACTCTTGCTGAAACTGCTCAACTGCCTTCTTCAAGGCATTGCCTTGGTCTTGCACCTTTTTCTCGCGCGCAGAAAATTCGCGCTGCAACTTGGCTTGTGCCACCTTTGCTGCATTAGCTTCAGTAAAAAGCCTTTCAATATTCACAAAACCAGTTCGTGTGCCTGGAAGATTTTGCGCCAGCGCACCCACTGAAGAGAGCGCAACAAACCCTGCCAAAACAGCTTTTGCCGTATTTTTACCAAATATATTCAACGTTTTCATCAGAATGAAGCTCCTATTTGAAACTGGAATTTCTGTAATTTATCAGTTTTTTGTTTTCTAAATGGATGTGCAAAAGACAAACTCAGTGGTCCCATAGGGGAAATCCAACGCAACCCCACACCCGCTGAAGCTCTAATCATACGGTCTTCCGAGGTAGGTTTGTAGTTAGAGAACGAATCTGCATATACGTTACCCGCATCAAGGAATGCAAACAAACGCAAAGTCTTGTCATTATTGGCACCAGGGAATGGTGCAATAAATTCAATATTGGCATTAAACATTTTATTGCCACCTACTGAATACGAAGAGTTTGTTACAGGGTCAATTTGGCTGGGGCCAATCGCGCCTTGGTCAAACCCGCGAACTGAACCAATACCACCCATAAAGAAGTTTTTATAGAATGGATAACAATTGCTCGTTCCCTTCTTGCAGCTCAGACCTTTACCATAGCCCAAGTCTGTATTGAACATGATAGTTGTATTTTTGCTGAGCGGGAAATACTGCTGGAATTTATAGGTTGCATTGAAGTATTTCAGACCACCTGCTGGGCTAAGCACAGCAGAAACACGTTGCATTGTGCCAGATGTTGGAGCAAGCGCACTATCACGCGAATCACGCCCCCAGCCTATGCTCAGTGGAACACCATATGCTGATTTTCCATAATAATTAATATAGTCCCTGTAAACGGGCGGCATATCCGTAGTGCCTGAACGAATACCGTAACGCTCTAAACCAAGCCCGAAATACACCTGATCTGTTTCAGAGAAAGGCACGCCAAAAGATATGCCCGCATTATCCTGCCTGATAGAGTAATCACCGCCCTGCCCTTTGCGCGGCTTGTTAATTGCGTGTGAGAAATAGAAGGTGCGGGAAATGCCGTAATTGGTGAAATACGGGTCGGTTGATGAAATTGAATATGTTCTGTTATAGCTGCCAGTATTAACCCCCAAGGCCAACGATTGTCCTGAACCGAAAACGTTGTCTTGGTTCAAGTTAAATGACAGAGATATTTTGTCTGAGGTTGAATAGCCCGCGCCAATTTGAATAGCACCAGTGGGACGTTCTTTAACGGTTATATCCAAATCCGCCTGATCGGTGGCTTCTGCTGACACCTGTTGTGGCTCTATACTGATGTCGGTAAAGTAGCCCAGTCGCTCCAGTCGGTCTTTGGATAAAGCTATTTTGTCAGAGTTATACCAGGATGCTTCGTATTGGCGCAATTCACGGCGAATAACCTCATCGCGTGTTTTGGCGTTGCCTGCAATATTAATACGGCGCACGTACGCTCTTTGGCCAGGTTCAGCAGCCAGCACCAGTTCAACCTGTTGTTTTTCACGGTTGATTTTTGGACGTGCTTCAATTTTGGCAAAGGCATAGCCATAATTGCCAAAATGTTTTTTCATTGCAGCAAGTGTTGTTGCCACATCTGCTTGTTTGTAGGCTTCGCCTGGCTTGATGCTAATCAATGATTTGAAAGCGTCTTCTTTTTCCAGATAATCTCCAGCCAAAGAAACGGCAGATACTACATATTTTTCTCCTTCGCTGAGATTGATGGTTATTTCAATATCGCGTTTGTCTGGAGAAATGCCAACTTGTGTGGAGTTAATCTGAAACTCCAGATAACCACGGTTGCGGTAGAAGTTGCGGAGTGCTTCCAGGTCGGCGTTGAGCTTGTTGTCTGCGTAGCGGTTGGATTTGGTGTACCACGACATCCAGCCTCCAGTGTCCATCTGCATTTCGTCTTGCAGTGTTGATGCGCTGAATGCCGAGTTGCCAACAAAGCGGATTTGCTTGATTTGCGCGATTTTCCCTTCTTTGATGGCGAAGCTGAGATTGACGCGGTTTCTGTCAATTGGTGTGACGGTGGGAACAATCTCGGCGGCGTAGTAACCCATGCTTTGGTATTGCTTGAGCAGCTCCTGAATGGCGCGGTCTTCCATGCCTTTGTCGTAGGGGCGGCCCGCCACGATGCCTAAAGTTCCCAGTCCTTTCAAAATGGCGTTTTTATCCATGCCGCCAAAAGTGGCAGCAGAGATATCGACCTGATTGATGCTGGGGCGCTCTTGCACTACGACGACCATTTCGCTGTCACGCACTTCAATACGTACGTCTTGAAAAAGGCCTAGCGCAAATAAAGAGCGAATGGAGGCTGCGCCGTGCTCGTCATCATAGGTGTCGCCCACCTTGACGGGGATGGAGGCAAAAATGGTGCTGGCATCAACCCGCTGCAAGCCTTCTACCTTGATGTCTTTGATGACAAATGGCGTTACTGCCCAAGCTGTGTTTGCTGCAAAAAACAGGCTGGCTACGGTTGCCAGCGTTTTCAAACGGAAGAAAGGATGGTGTCTTTTCATGAAACTTTTAGTAGGTAAGATGGCAAATCCAAATGCGTAAACTTAACGAAATTGACGTGATAAGTCGTTGAACATGGCAATTGCCATCATGCAACCCAGTAGTACCAGGCCGACTTGTTTGAAGCGTTGGTCCCATATTTCAGGAACTGGGCGACCAGTTATTGCTTCCCAGAGATAATACACTAGGTGTCCCCCATCCAGAATAGGAATGGGCATCAAATTTAACACACCCAGGCTCACGCTGATTAGCCCCAAAAATACCAAGTATGCACCTAGCCCAGCTTGTGCCGAGCGCCCTGCAAAGTCTGCAATGGTTATGGGGCCGCTGAGGTTTTTGACTGACAACTGCCCTGTTACCATTTGGGCAAATCCTTTTACGCTCATGGCAGAGAGTTGCCAGACCTTTTGCGCTCCTTGCGTTATGCCATCCACAAAACCATAGCGCACCAGCACTGTAGCAGGCATGCTGCCAAGTTGTATGCCTACTTTGGCTGCTTGCTGCCCGTTGGCTGTTTCAACAACAGGGGTGATGTGCAGTTGCAGTATTTGCCCTGCTCTTTGCACTTGCCACAGTTGCGGCTTGCCTGATAAATCCCGCTGAATCGTGCTTTGCAAATGCGCTGCATCATAGATGGGCTGCTGGTTGATGGACACGACTATGTCTTTGTTTTGCAGGCCGCCTTGAGCCGCTGCGCTTGCTGGCAAAACCTGCTGGATGACTGGCTGTGACCAGGCTTTGCCCAGCCCGATGACTTGCCCCAGACCTTCACTGGCTTCTTGCCCAGGGCGAAGTTGGTGCAAGGGCAGCACCAAGGTACGTTCGCGCGCTAACGGTGTGGCTGTTGCCCCCTGCTCTGTTTGCTCTGTTTGTGCAGTTTGGGGCGCAGGTGCGCGTGTAGATTGCACGAGCAGTGCTACGTCGCGCTTGTCTATGGCAGCTTGCATGACGTGCCATGTGAGCTGGTCCAGCGAGGCAGGCGTTTGCCAGTCTGTGTCAGTTGCCATGCGCCAGCCCACTACCCTGTCGCCACTGCGCACCCCGGCTTGCGCAGCCAAGCTGCCTGCGGGCGGCTCTGCCACAATGGGTTGTACTTGCTGCTCGCCATGCCATGCCAAGCCCGTATAGATGGTTATTGCCAGTAGCAAATTGGCAACGGGGCCGGCTGCCACTATTAAAAACCGCTTCCAAACAGGTTGCGTATTAAAGGCCAGATGGCGCTCAGACGCTTTGACCTCACCCTCGCGCTCATCAAGCATTTTTACGTAGCCGCCCAAAGGCAAGATGCACAGGGCAAATTCGGTGTCTTGCTTTTTGCCACGCCAGCGCAGCAAAGGTTTGCCAAATCCGATTGCAAAGCGCAGCACTTTTACTCCGCACCAGCGTGCCACTTGAAAATGCCCGTATTCGTGAATGGCAACGAGCAAACCCAGCGCCACAATAAAAGCAGGAATAGTCAGCATATCTGCAACCTTTGCAACAGGCTTTGTGCCTGCGACCGTGCCAGCGCGTCAAGCTCCATCAAGTCCTCCAGTGTTTTTGGTGATGTAAATTGTGTGTGTTGCAGTGTTTGTGCATTGATTTGGTAAATTTGGTCGAAACGGATTTGGCGCTTCAAAAAGGCATTTACCGCTACTTCATTGGCGGCATTAAACACCACCGTTGTTCCCGCTGGTGCAGCCAAAACCTGCCATACCAAAGCCATGCAGGGAAACCGCTCGGGGTGCCCGTGGTGCTGCACCGACTCGAAAGTCATGCTACCCATATTGGCAAAATCCAGTGCTGCTGCGCCGCTGGCAATGCGCTCTGGCCACGATAGCCCATAAGCAATAGGTACGCGCATATCGGGCGTGCCCATTTGCGCCACGATAGAGCTGTCGCGGTATTGCACCATCGAGTGCACAATGCTTTGCGGATGAATTACCACGTCCATTTGCTGCGCCGACATGCCAAACAAATAATGCGCTTCTATCACCTCCAGCGCCTTATTCATCATGGTGGCTGAATCAACCGAGATTTTTTGCCCCATACTCCAATTGGGATGGGCGCACGCCTGCTCTGGCGTGACGTTACGCAAGGTTTGCGGGTCTGTGGTGCGAAACGGTCCGCCAGAGGCAGTCAGAATAATCTTCTCAACCCTGCTTTGCCAAGTGCTTGCGTCATCGGGTAGCGCCTGAAAAATGGCTGAATGCTCGCTATCAATCGGCAGCAAAGTAGCACCACCATCGCGCACAGCCTGTAAAAACACCTGCCCGCCCATCACCAACGCTTCTTTGTTGGCCAGCAGCAGGCGTTTACCTGCACGCGCTGCTGCCAAGCAAGGCGCTAACCCCGCAGCGCCCACAATAGCCGCCATTACCGCATCAACCTGTGAATCGGAAGCAATTTGCACCAACCCTGCTTCACCAGCTAGCACCTCGGTTTGCAGCCCTAGCTCTTGGCATTGCTGGCGCAAATCACGGGCATGTGACTCTGAAGCCATCACCGCATAGCGCGGCGCGTGGCGCTGGCACAAGGCCAGCATTTTGCTGGTTTGGGTTGCAGCACTGATGGCAAACAAGCCAAAACGCTGGGGGTGACGCGCCAACACATCCAGCGTATTGCCGCCAATAGAGCCTGTAGCACCCAGCACACTAATCCACTGTTTTTTGCCAGTGGCATGAAGAACTTGTTCGGTCATTGCGTTGTTATTTTTTCAAGCTGCAAAAAACAGTGCAGCAGCACCAAACGTTGTTTGGCAACTGTTCTGCAACAGGCTATAACCATAGCACAGCAGCCAACGTAAACGGCAACACGGGCAGCAGTGAATCAATGCGGTCGAGCACACCGCCGTGGCCAGGCAACAGGCGGCTACTGTCTTTCACACCCATGCCGCGCTTCATGAGCGACTCCAGCAAGTCACCCAATACGCTTAACACATCAATGCCCAAAGCCAGCAGCACCAAAGCCAGCCAGCCGCCGCGTTGCAGCACATCGGCATACAAATTGGGCGTGCCTTGCAACAGAATCGCACCTGCAACAGCCAACACCACCACCCCGATAGCGCCGCCCACAGCCCCCGCCCAGCTTTTGCCAGGGCTAATCGTTGGAGCCAGTTTGCGCTTGCCAAAAGCGCGGCCAGCAAAATAAGCACCAATATCGGCTACCCATACCAGTGCCAGCACCGACAGCAAATACCACGCGCCTTGTATTGCGTGCAAATGCGTCACCGCCAGCCATGCAGCCCATAAACTCACAAGCCCAGCAGTCATACGCAGCCCGCGCGGTATGCGCGGCCAAGCCGCTACGCCACTGCGCAACAAACACACAGCAGCCAGCAACCACAAAGCAGCCCAAGCTGACATGGCATAGCGCAATGCAAGCCCCGCACAAAGATGCCATTGCGCCGCTAACATTGCCGCGCAGCCCAACATGGCCACGGTGGCAAAGCCCAGAGATGCCGCCATCTGGTAGCCACTCAAACGCGCCCACTCCCAAGCGGCAGCAGCCATAAATAGCGTCATCAAAGCACCAAAAGCCCAAGGCAAGGGGCACGCCAAAACGCCAGCCAAAACCAGCAGCAGCACAATTGCCGTAATAACCCGTTGCTTTAACATGGCGCTTTATCCTTATTTTGTAGTTGTGCCGATGTTTTGCCAAAGCGGCGCTCGCGGCCAGCGTAGTCAAGCAAAGCAGCGTCCAGTGAAGCCTCGTCAAAATCGGGCCACAGGGTATCGGTAAAGTACAGCTCGGTGTAGGCGCTTTGCCATAGCAAAAAATTGCTAATGCGCTGTTCGCCACCCGTACGAATCAATAAATCAGGGTCTGGCACATGGCTCAAGGCCATAGCAGCATTCAAACTGCTTTCGGTAATAGGCTTGCCTTGCTGCGCCAAAGCAGCCGCTGCTTGCGCAATATCCCAACGGCCACCGTAATTGAAGCAAACGTTAAGCACCAGCTTGCTATTGGCTTGCGTAAGCTGCTCGGCAGCCAGTAAAGCGTTGCGCATTTTCTCGGACAAACCGCTGCAATCGCCCACAAAATGCACCTGCACCCCTTGCGCATGGAGTTGCGGCACTTCTTTGCTCACCACCAGCATCAACAAATCAAGCAGCCCAGAAACTTCATCGGCAGGCCGATTCCAGTTTTCGGATGAGAAAGCAAAAACAGACAACGCGCCCACACCGCGCTCGGCGCAAGCGCGTACACAACGCTTGAGCGCACTTACGCCCTGCCTGTGCCCGAGCAAACGGGGCATATAACGCTTGTTAGCCCAGCGCCCATTGCCGTCCATCACAATGGCAATATGCTGCGGCACAGCTAAAGAATCAGATGAGGGCATAAAAGAAAGTTCCAGAAAAGCGTCTGGTTACAAAAACATAACCCATGGGTTAAATTCTCCCAGTCTGGCTCTCTTCGCTGATGGGCGTTCGTCCAGCGTAGGCATTTTTGCATGCCTGCAACTGGCGTTATACCGCCATGAGGTCTTGTTCTTTTTCTTGCACCAACTGGTCTATGGCAAGAATTTCTTTGTCGGTAATTTTTTGCACTTCTGCCTCAGACCGCTTTTGGTCGTCTTCAGAAATCTCTTTGTCTTTAACCAGCTTTTTTACTGCCTCGTTGGCATCGCGGCGCACATTGCGAATGGCGATTTTGGCAGCTTCGCCTTCTTGGCGCACGACCTTGGTCAAGTCTTTGCGGCGCTCTTCGGTCATGGCAGGCATAGGAACGCGAATGAGCTCACCCATAGACGAAGGATTCAAGCCCAAGTCGCTGTCACGAATGGCTTTTTCAACCTTTGGCCCAAGCCCTTTTTCCCAAGGCTGTACGCTCAAAGTGCGTGCATCGAGTGTAGATACGTTAGCCACTTGCGATAAAGGCACCATAGAGCCGTAATACTCCACATGCACCGAATCAAGCAAGGCTGGATTGGCACGACCCGTGCGAATTTTGACAAGATTGTTTTTCAAAGCGGTGATGGATTGCTCCATTTTGCCTTGCATGTTTTTTTGAATGTCAGCAACCGACATGATTTTCTCCCAAATATCTACGCAACAAGTGGTATTGGCACCTAACTAGCTTGTGCCCGCACTTAACGGCTCAAACAGAAACCAGCGTTCCTTCATCCTGCCCCAGTACAGCACGCTTGAGCGCACCAGGCTTAACGATAGAAAACACCTTGATAGGCAGCTTTTGATCGCGACATAGCGCAAACGCTGTGGCATCCATGATGCCGAGATTACGCGCCATGGCTTCGTCGAAAGTGATTTTGTCGTAGCGGGTTGCAGTAGGGTCTTTTTTGGGGTCTGCGCTATAAACGCCATCGACCTTGGTGGCTTTCAATACCATTTCAGCACCAATTTCAGCACCGCGCAAAGCTGCTGCCGTATCGGTTGTAAAAAATGGATTACCTGTGCCAGCGGCAAAAATCACCACTTTGCCTTCTTCCATATACTGCAAAGCTTTGGGGCGAACATAAGGCTCAACCACTTGCTCAATCGAAATGGCAGACATTACCCGTGCTGTAAGCCCAACATTGTTCATGGTATCTGCCAGCGCCAGTGCATTCATCACCGTTGCCAGCATTCCCATATAGTCGGCCGTTGCACGGTCCATGCCCACCGAGCCGCCTGCCACGCCGCGGAAAATATTACCACCGCCAATCACCACTGCCACCTGCACCCCCAAACGGGTTACCTCGGCCACCTCTTGGGCCATGCGCACGATGGTGTCGCGATTGATGCCAAAAGCATCATCACCCATCAAGGCTTCTCCCGAAAGTTTCAGGAGCACGCGGTGTACAGCGGGATTTTCAGCAGTCATATAAATTCCTGTTTGTAGAAGGGTAATTAGCCTTGATTAGCCTTGTTTGGCAGCAGCAACTTGGGCAGCTACTTCAGCAGCGAAGTCATCTACCTTCTTCTCAATGCCTTCGCCCACTACATAGAGGGTGAAAGATTTGATGGAGGTGTTTTTTTCCTTGAGCATTTGTTCAACAGTTTGCTTGCCGTCAGCGGCTTTAACAAAAACCTGATTGAGCAGAGAAACTTCTTTGAGGTACTTTTGCACCGAGCCTTCTACCATTTTGGCTGTAATGTCAGCAGGCTTACCCGACTCGGCAGCTTTGGCGGCGGCGACAGAACGCTCTTTTTCAATCAGTTCGGCTGGAACATCGTTGCTGGAAAGCGCTACAGGCTTCATGGCAGCAATGTGCATGGCTACATCTTTGGCTGCAACTTCGCAACCTTCAAACTCAACCATTACGCCAATGCGTGTGCCGTGCAGATAAGTCTGCAACTTGCTGTTGCTGAAATACTGGAAGCGGCGGAAGCTCATGTTTTCGCCAATTTTGCCAATCAAACCCTTGCGCACTTCTTCCAGCGTAGGGCCAAAACCATCTTGCTCGTAAGGCAAAGCGCCCAGTGCAGCAACGTCGGCAGGGTTGTTTTTTGCCACCAGCTCGGCCGCAGCACGCACCATTGACAGGAAACTTTCGTTTTTGGTTACAAAGTCGGTTTCGCAATTGACTTCGATCATTGCGCCTGCATTGCCTGCAATAAAGCTAGACACTGCACCTTCAGCTGTAACGCGGGCTGCTGCTTTACCAGCTTTGCTGCCCAGCTTTACGCGCAAAATTTCTTCTGCTTTAGCCATATCGCCTTGTGCTTCGGTCAGGGCTTTTTTGCACTCCATCATGGGCGCATCGGTTTTGGCGCGCAAATCTGCCACCATGCTTGCTGTAATTGCTGTCATTTTCTCTCTCCGTTGTTTAATACTTTATATAAAAGTCAAGAAAAAGGGGCTTTAAAGCCCCTTTTCCCATTCATAGATACCTTGCGGGCAAATACAAGGCGCATTACCGCATTAGGCGCTGGCTTCTTCTGCGTCTACAAATTCGTCGCTGCCTTCGGCAGATACGGCTTGAACTACTTCGTTGATGGCGTTAGCACGGCCTTCAAGAATAGCGTCTGCAATACCGCGTGCATACAGCGCAACCGCCTTGGCCGAGTCATCATTGCCAGGAATGACGTAATCAATCGCATCGGGGTTATGGTTGGTATCAACCACGCCAATCAATGGAATACCCAGTTTCTTGGCTTCAGCGACTGCGATTTTATGGTAACCCACGTCGATAATGAAAATGGCATCAGGCAAAGCAGTCATATCTTGAATGCCACCAATGTCTTTTTCGAGCTTTTCAATTTCACGGGCAAACATCAGTTGCTCTTTTTTGCTCATGGCATCCAAGCCAGCTTCTTGCTGTGCTTGCATTTCTTTGAGGCGCTTGAGCGAAGTTTTGACTGTTTTGAAGTTGGTCAGCATACCGCCCAACCAACGCTGATTAACAAAAGGCACACCTGCGCGGCGTGCTTCTTCTGCCACGATATCGCGTGAAGCGCGTTTGGTGCCGACCATCAAAATGGTGCCACGGTTAGCAGCCAATTGGCGGGCAAACTTCATGGCCGATTCAAACATCGGCAGCGTTTGCTCAAGGTTGATGATGTGGATTTTGTTGCGGGAGCCAAAAATATAGGGTGCCATTTTTGGGTCCCAGAAACGGGTTTGGTGACCAAAGTGGACACCTGCTTCCAGCATTTCGCGCATGGTAGTAGACATGATTTCTCCAAAGGTTAGGTCTAAAATCCGCCCAGTTTGTCTGGTGACAACACCTGGAAAAGGCGGATTTGCGATTTAAGAACGTTTTTTCTGCCAGCTAGTAGCCAACAGCAAAACCGTGCGATTGTAGCATGCTTGCAGCTTTCAATTGGTAGACAGCTTGCAGTTTTATGCGCAGATTCGCCATGCAGATGCGCTTATTGCAAACGCTGGGCGGTACACTGCCAACTGTTGCTCGATGTGCTCCGCAATGCAATGCACAATGCGTTTCCTTGTTGGCTGCGTTTGCGCTATTGCTTTTCGCTTCTTTTTGCTTTGTGCCTGCTTTTTTCTTTTGGTGGAGCAAACTTTGCCACATGCACCGATAATTGCCTATTCCTTTACGCCAACTGCCGCATGAAACAACTGCTTGACTTCCTTCCTATTGTTCTATTTGCCATTACTTATTTCAAGTTTGGCGGTCTTTATCCTGCAACGGCAGTGCTTATGGGCGCTACCGTTGTGCAGATGCTGGCGCTGTATGTGATTGAAAAAAAATTGCCTGCCATGCACAAGGCAACTTTGGCGCTGATTTTGCTTTTTGGTACTTTGACGCTGGTGTATCGTGACCCGCGCTTTCTCCAATGGAAATTTACCATTTTGCATGGCGGCTTTGGCTTGGTTTTGGCTGTTGCGCTATTTGGCTTTAAAAGAAACCTGATTAAAACCATGCTGCAAGTGCAAATTCAGCTACCAGAATCTGCTTGGCAGGTTTTGTGCGTTTCATGGATTTTGTTTTTCTGGCTGATGGCTTTGGTTAATACTGGCATGATATTTTATTTTGATATGGCTGCCTGGACTATATTTAAAGTGGCTAGCATTGGCGCATTTTTCATCTTTGCTATTGCGCAGGCTTTTTATATTACAAAATACCTTCCTAAAGATTCAGCTTGATTATTATCAACATGGATTTTGCTTGTTGCTTAACGTTTTTAATTTTACTATCACCATGAAAAAGCAAGTTAGAATTTTATTTTCATCCTTGGTTGTGGCGGCTGCCTGCGCGCCAGCTTTGGCTCAAAATATTGCGGTTGTGAATGGCAAAAGCATTCCAAAAGCCAGATACAACTTTTTGATGCAAATGCTCAAAGAAGAATCAGCCGAAAATGCACGTCCTTTGCCACCCAATGTCGAGCAGCTTATCAAGCAGCGTTTGATTGAGGGCACAGTGCGGGTGCAGGCGGCGGAGCAGAAAAAGCTGCACCTCACGCCTGAGTATGAAGAGCGCATGATGCAAGCGAGAGAAAGTGTTTTAACGGAGCTGTTTTACAAGCAATACTTAAAGGAAAATCCCGTTAGCGATGCCAGTGCCAAAGCTGAGTACGACCGCGTTGTAGCAGCACATTCAAATTCAAATGCCAAAGAATTCAAAGCGCGTCATATTCTGGTTAAAACAGAGGCACAGGCGCAGAAAATTTTGGCTGATTTGAAAAAAGGTGCATCTTTTGAAGCCTTGGCCAAAACACATTCGCAAGACCCAGGTTCAGCAAAACGCGGGGGTGATTTGGATTGGGCGGCTGCCAATTCTTATGTGCCTGAATTTGCTGCGGCATTAAACGCTTTGCGTAAAGGTGAAACTACGAGTAAACCTGTAAAGTCGGAGTTTGGCTACCATATTATTCGCGTTGATGATGTGCGTACGGCGCAAGCGCCTGCTTTTGATTCTGTAAAAGAGCAGATTAAGAAGCAAATGCAAGGGCAGAGAACGCAGGAGTTTCAGGAATATCTGCAAAAGATGCAGGCTAATGCCAAGATTCAGTGATTTTTATTTAAAAAACAGCCTGATAAATAAATGTTTTATACCTGATAGATTATTTTTTTAAGGTAACCCTATGAGCGAGAAACTGGCCGATATTGCTGCCATGCTTGAACCACACGGTGCGGTGTTGCATGGTGATGGCCAACGGCTAATTACGCGGATTGCGCCGCTTAAATCGGCAGATGCGCAAAGTATCAGCTTTTTAAGCAATCCTGCAATGGCCGCAGAGTTGCAAACCACGCAGGCCGCATGTGTGCTGGTTTCTCCTGCTATGCAAGAAGCTGCCTTGCAGCGTGGCGCTTGTATTGTGCTGCCCAATCCCTACGCGGGGTTTGCCCGTTTGACCCAATGGTGGAAGCAGCGCCACGCGCCCGCGCCAGACTACCGCATCCACCCCACTGCCTCGGTGCACCCGCAAGCGCAGGTGGCTGATTCGACCATTATTGGCCCTATGTGCGTGGTAGAGCGCGGTGCCAGCATTGGTGCGGGCTCTTGGCTTAAGTCGCGGGTTACTGTGAGCGAAGGTTGTACGGTGGGCGAGCGTTGCATTATTCATGCGGGCGCGGTGATTGGTGCGGACGGCTTTGGCTTTGCCAATGAGCGCGGGCAGTGGATAAAGATTGAGCAATTGGGCGCGGTGCGGATTGGCAATGATGTGGAAATTGGCGCCAATACCTGCATCGACCGTGGCGCTTTGGAAGATACTGTGATTGAAGACGGCGTAAAGCTCGATAATCTGATTCAAATCGCGCACAACGTGCATTTGGGTAAAAATGTGGCTATGGCTGCTTGTGCGGGCATTGCGGGCAGCACCCGCGTGGGTGCGGGTTGTACCATTGGCGGTGCAGCCAATATCATGGGGCATATTACGCTGGCTGAAGGGGTGCATATTTCTGCAACTTCGTTTGCATCGCGCTCGCTGCACAAGCCAGGCGTTTATACGGGCTTCTTCCCGATTGATGATAATGCCGCGTGGGAGAAAAATGCCGCATCGCTGAAGCAGTTAAACCAGTTACGCAATCGTATTAAAACCCTTGAAGGGCAAGTTAAAAAATGAGTATTGATAAAAATATGGATTCAAAAGATTTTTCGCAAATGGATATCTTCAAAATCATGAAGCGATTGCCGCATCGCTACCCGTTTTTGTTGATTGACCGCGTGCTGGATGTAGAAATGCCCAACAAACGCTTGCGCGCATTGAAGAACGTTACTATCAACGAGCCTTTTTTTCCTGGGCATTTTCCGCATCGCCCTGTTATGCCTGGTGTGCTGCTGCTTGAGGCTATGGCGCAGGCTTCTTCGCTGCTGCTGAGTTTCCCTGGCACTGATGATGATGCCGATAACGATACGATTTATTATTTTGCAGGGATTGATAATGCCCGCTTCAAGCGCCCCGTTATTGCTGGCGACCAAATCATTATCGACGTGGTGTCAGATCGCTCGCGCGGCGGCATTTATAAATTCAGCGGCACGGCTTCGGTTGATGGAGAGCTTTCCTGCCAAGCAGAGTGGATGTGCGCTATTCGCAAGATTGAGGACTAGGCAATATGGCCCATATTCACCCCAGCGCCTTGGTTGATTCAGCCGCCCGTCTTGCAGATGACGTAAACATTGGTGCATTTACCATCATTGGCCCGCACGTTGAAATTGGCGCAGGCACCAGCATTGGCTCGCATTGCGTCATTGAGGGGCACACCACCATTGGCGCTGATAACCGCATTTTTTCGCACAGTGCCATTGGCGGGCAGCCACAAGATAAAAAATACGCGGGCGAGCCTACGCGCCTTGAAATTGGCAGTCGCAACACGATTCGCGAGTTTTGCACCATCAACACTGGCACTGTGCAAGACAGCGGCTGCACACGCATTGGTGACGATAACTGGATTATGTCTAGCGTGCATATTGCGCATGACGTGCAAGTGGGCAGCCAAACCATTTTGGCTAGCTATGTGGGTTTGGCTGGCCATGTGCATATTGGCGACTGGGCCATTATTGGCGGGCAATCGGGCGTACACCAGTTTTGCCGCGTGGGGGCGCACGCCATGATGGGCTCCAACTCGGTTGTGAATAAAGATATTCCGCCCTTTATGCTGGTGGATGGCAACCCGGGCCTGCCGCGCAGCTTCAATATCGAAGGCCTGCGCCGCCGTGGGTTTGATGCCGAGCGCATCTCTGCCATCAAAGCCATGCACAAGCTGCTTTACCGCGACGGGCTAACGCTCGAGCAAGCCATGGCAGGCATTGCCCTGCTCGCCGAAAGCCATCCTGCTGCCCAGGGCGACGTGCAAACCATGCTCACTGCGCTGGAGCTATCGAAGCGCGGCATTGTGCGATAACGATAGCGCACAGCACGGCATCACATTGCACGTCTTGTTACACGACTTGTTGCACAACTTATTGCATTAGTCCACCCCCCAAAAACACCTTGCGCCGCAGCGCCAATACAGCGCACGCCCTTTGAAACACACAGCATGACCCAGCCCACCAACCTTGCACAACAGCCCTCCGCACACGCTTTGCGTATTGGCATGGTGGCAGGCGAAGCCTCGGGCGATATGCTCGCTAGTTTGCTGCTGCAAGGCGTGGGGCAACGCTGGCCGCAGTGGCAGGCCTGTGGCATTGGCGGATCGAAAATGCAGGCGCTGGGCTTTGATGCCTACTGGCCCAGTGAATTGCTCGCCGTGCATGGCTACAGCATGGAAGTATTGCGCCGCGTTTATGGCATATGGCGCGTGCGCAATGCCTTGCAACAGCGCCTGCTGGCTGACAAGCCCGATGTGTTTATCGGCGTAGATGCGCCCGACTTTAACTTTGGGCTGGAAGAAAAACTGCGCCAGCACGGCATACCCACCGTGCATTTTGTCTGCCCCTCCATCTGGGCATGGCGGCCGCACCGCGTGCACCAGATTCGCCGTAGCGCCTGCCATGTGCTGTGCCTGTTTCCCTTCGAGCCAGAGTTGCTTGCGCGGCACGATATTGATAGCACCTATGTAGGTCACCCGCTAGCCAGCGTATTGCCCATGCAGCCCGACCAAATTGCCGCACGCCAGCAACTGGGCTTGCCTGCCATGGGCGAAGTGCTCGCCTTGCTGCCCGGCAGCCGCAACTCTGAAATCAGCTACCTTGGCGAGCGTTTTATTCAAGCTGCCCAAATAGTGCGCCAAAGCCGCCCCAACCTGCGCTGCATATTGCCCACCACTGCCGCCCAGCACCAGCGGCTGCAGCACATGGTGCAACAAGCTGACTTGGCAGACTGGATACACGTCTTGGAAGGCCAATCGCACGCCGCACTAGCCGCCTGCGACGTTACCCTGATTGCCAGCGGCACAGCCACGCTTGAAGCCGCCTTGCTCAAGCGCCCTATGGTCATCTCCTACGCCGTGCATCCGCTTTCTGCCCGCATCATGCGCAGCAAGCAACTACAACCCTGGGTCGGCTTGCCCAATATTTTGTGCCGCGAATTTGTCGTACCCGAACTGCTGCAAGAAGCCGCCACCCCTACTGCGCTCGCTAACGCCGTAAGCGCCTGGCTAGACGACCCCGAGCGCACCGCCGCCCTGCAACAGCGCTTTGCCGAGCTGCACACCCTGCTGCACCGCGACACTGCCACCCTATCTGCCAATGCCATCAGCCAAGTCATCGCCTCGCGCTAACCAAGCCAAGCAGCAAACCAGCCAACAAACCAGCCTGTGCTGGGACACCCCCGCCTGCTTGCTTGCAGGCGTAGACGAAGCTGGGCGCGGGCCGCTAGCGGGCCCCGTATTTGC
>JAGONG010000089.1 GCA_017993135.1 Allobrachymonas sp. | reverse complement strand
TCGCCATAAATGGCGCGGCCTTGCAGCACCATTTTGAAGCCGTTGTGGTCTTTGGGGTTGTGGCTGCCTGTGACTTGTATGCCGCTATCGCACAAGGTATGCGCGGCAAAGTAGAGCATGGGGGTAGTAGCCATGCCAATGTCGATGACTTGCACGCCTGCTTCTACCAGCCCCGCCATGAGTGCGGCTGCCAGCTCTGCACCACTCAAACGCCCGTCGCGCCCAACGGCTACCGTTTTGCTGCCCAATGCCATAGCGCGGCTGCCAAAGGCGCGCCCGAGCGCACGAGCTACGTCAGGGGTGATGGTGGCGGGCACTACGCCGCGTATGTCATAGGCTTTGAATATGCTGGGTGAAACTTGCATGCTTGAAAACAAGAAAATGAAAAAACTTCAGCCATTGTAGGGGGCTTGCTAGCCGCGCAATTTAAGCGATAAAAACCACCTCAATCAACGGTGTGAAAATTGGTGTTTAGAATGTGCGTTCTTACGTTTCACAATCGTGCTTAGCACTCATAAGTAAAGCTGCATCAATACATAGGCATTTATGGCAAACGGTATCGTTCAGTGCGTAGGCGGTCACTACATCGGACGCGCAACAATTCAAAGCGGCACATCGCTCACTGGCGCGAAGGCCAGCAAATTCACTGGCTTAACATTTGCCCAGCCGAAGCATCGCTACCTGCCGCACGACATCATCCGCCTTACAGAAATGCAATACGAGCAAGCCAAGTCATTTGCTGGCACGGCTGCAGCCGCTGGCGCTGGGGTCTGGCGGCATTGGCCTGTTAGCAGGCGCTCTTGCTGGCGGAAAAAAGCAGTTGGTTATTGTGTTGCTGGATTTTTTTGATGGCAAACAGGTTGCTTTTGCAACGCCTGCAAATGACTACGCTTATTTGTGCCTAAAGCTCTACGCCATCGAAAACGACCTGGTAGCTCCTTTGCTTATGGCGCAATCAGAGCCGCCGCTTCAAAAAAAGCCCACCGCCAAAACATGCAAAAAATGCGGCCTACAGGTAAGCGCACGCGCCACACGCTGCCAACACTGCCACCCCGAGAAAAAGCGCACAGGCTGCCTGATAAAGTTAGGTATTGGCATCTTGCTGTTTACAGCAGCCAGCATCATGCTATCGCACTGCGACCCTCCAGCGCCAAAAGTGCCTGCCACCCTGCCAGCGCCACAACCCACCCAATCGCCCACAGAGGCGCAGCAATCACAGCCTGCGCCAGACAAAAACGAAACCTTGCGCAGCTTGGGATTGGCATGGAACTACAGCGATTCACAAGACGACATGGGCAAAGGCAACATTCGTCAAGCCTATGTAAACTCAAGCAACACTTTTGAGTTTAACTTTCCCTATCAGCGCCCACAACGCGCTACGCTGCAATTGCGCAAGCATCCGCGCTTTGGCAAAGATGTCATTCTCAGCATTGAAAGAGGGCAGTTTATGTGCGGCGCAAACGGCTGCACGGTGCAGGTACGCTTTGATGATGGCAACGTGCAAACATACAGCGCAACAGAGCCTGCAGACCACAGCTCTACAGCGCTGTTCATACGCGGCTACGACCGCTTTGTTACCGCAGCACACCAATCCAAAGCTGTTGCAATTGAAGCGCAGTTTTTTCGCGAAGGCAACAGGGTGCTGCAATTCAACACATCAGAGCTTGATTTTTAATCAAATACCCTCCTCCGCAGATCACCCGTTAGCTCTGTAAACCGACAGCTTTTCTTCGTCATCAATGTACGCCACCATACGATGCTTAGAGTAGCAGATGCATACATAAATAGAATTACACTGCATGGCATGCAACGCATACTGTTTTTAGGTTGCCCATACAGGCTGTTTACCGATATTTCATGCCGCCAATAAACCACCCCGCTACACCTTACCCTTGGCAGATAGATTTTTTCTCTTTAGCTGCCATTTGGGGCGCGTCTTTTCTGTTTATGCACGTAGCTGCCCCCGAGTTTGGCCCTATTGGCGTAGCTACAGGGCGAGTTGGCATAGCCGCACTGATGCTGATTCCGCTGGCTATTGCGCGTGGGCTGGGCGCAGAAATATTGAAGCATTGGCGCGTTATTACCGTGCTGGGGCTGTTTAACACAGGCATACCGTTTGTTTGCTACGCCTTTGCGCTACTGTATATTCCTACGGGCATTACCTCCATACTCAACGCAACCACTCCCATGTTTACCGCCTGCGTTGCGTGGCTGTGGCTAGGCCAGCGTCCTGGCAAAGTGCGGCTGCTGGGGCTGCTGATTGGCTTTACCGGTGTTGCCCTGCTAACGGGCAGCAAAAACCTGCCTGCTGCGGCTTCTTCTGGCTCAGGCGGCAGTGCGCAATTGCTGGCAATGGCAGCTTGTTTACTGGCCACGCTGTGCTATGGCATAGCCGCCAGCGCCACAAAAAAATACCTCAGCGGCGTGCCTGCTCTAGCAGTGGCGGCTGGCAGCAATCTGGGGGCATTTGCGGCATTGCTGCTGCCTGCGCTTATCTGGGGGCCACGCCAAATGCCTGGGCAGCATGCATGGATGGCACTAGGCGCAGTAGGCGCTTTGTGCACAGGCGTAGCTTATGTGATGTATTACCGCCTGATTCAATCGACCAGCCCTGCTTTGGCCAGCACCGTTACCTATCTTGTGCCCGTGTTTGCGCTGCTTTATGGGCGAATTTTTCTGCAAGAAGCCATCACCCCTGCCATGCTGGGCTGCGGGGCAATTATCGTGCTGGGCACTGCACTATCAACGCTGGCTCCAGCGAGCAAATAACGGCTGCACCAATCAGCCACCCACGCGGGCACATCTGCCCGCCCTGCATGGCTT
>JAGONG010000024.1:14755-26854 GCA_017993135.1 Allobrachymonas sp. | reverse complement strand
TTTTTGGGCGCTGTTGATGAGCAAATCGCACGCGATGCCAAACGCGCTTTTAACAAGCAAGGCTTGAAAATCGAGCTGGGCGTAAAAGTGGGCGAAATCACCACCAGCCAAGGCGAGCAAGGCAGCCAAGTCAGCATTGCCTACACCACAGCCAAGGGCGAAGCACAAACGCTGGAAGTCGATAAACTCATCATCAGCATTGGCCGCATCCCCAACACCAGCGGGCTCAATGCCCAAGCCGTAGGCCTGAAACTGGGCGAGCGTGGCGATGTGGTGGTTGATGGCGACTGCAAAACCAGCCTGCCCAACGTCTGGGCCGTGGGCGACGTAGTGCGCGGCCCCATGTTGGCGCACAAAGCCGAAGAAGAAGGCGTAGCCGTTGCCGAGCGCATTGCTGGCCAGCACGGGCACGTTAATTTCAACACCATTCCGTGGGTGATTTACACCAGCCCCGAAATTGCATGGGTAGGCCGCACCGAGCAGCAGCTCAAGGCCGATGGCGTAGCTTACAAAGCGGGCACTTTCCCCTTCATGGCTAACGGCCGCGCCCGCGCTATGGGCGACACTACAGGCATGGTCAAAATCCTGGCTGACGAAGCCAGCGATGAGATTTTGGGCGTACACATTCTGGGCCCCATGGCCAGCGAGTTGATTGCCGAAGCTGTTGTGGCGATGGAATTCCAAGCCAGCAGCGAAGACATTGCCCGCATTTGCCACGCCCACCCCAGCCTGAGCGAATCGATGAAAGAAGCTGCTTTGGCAGTGAGCAAACGCACGCTCAACCTGTAATCAAGCACCAGCGCGCCAAGCCCGCGCCGCATACCAAGCGGTGTGGGCTTGGGTTGTTTTAGTGGATTTTGATTGCATTTGCGTTTGTTTGCATTCATTTGCGTGCGTTTTTATGCATTTTGTGCGCATCTCCACCGCTTAAGCTGCACCCGTACCCTGCACCGCGCAGAGCATAGAGCGCAGCAGCGGCGTGTTGGGGCGTGCTTTAATACAGAAAAGCTGGTTTTTTCTGTTTCTGAAAACTGCCGCGCAAGGCTTTATCCAGAGCTTGCTCAGGGCTTTGCCCAAGGCTTTAAGCAAGGCTGGCACATGGGTTCAGACCTTGGCAGCGCGGCAGCACTATTGGTATTGGCAAGTAAATCATGTCGGTTTCCGAAAAATACAACCAAGCCCTGCAAGCGCAAGGCTACAAAAGCGACCAAGCGCAACGCATGGCAGTGCAGGCGCTGCAACGCTGTGCAGACGAGTGGGCGGCTTACAAAAGCCAGCGCCCCAGCCTGCTGAAAAAACTCATGGGGCGCACAACCCCCATTCCGCAAGGCGTGTATATGTATGGCGGCGTGGGGCGCGGCAAGAGCTTTTTGATGGATTGTTTTTACCAATCTGTGCCCGTTGAGCGCAAAACGCGCCTGCACTTTCACGAATTTATGCGCGAAGTACACCGCGAGCTGCTCAAGCTGCAAGGCAAGCCCGACCCCTTGCAGGCACTGGGCGCACAAATGGCGCAGCGTTTCGAGCTGATTTGCTTTGATGAATTTCACGTGGCCGACGTAACCGATGCCATGATTTTGCACCGCCTGCTCGAAAGCCTGTTTAGCAACGGCGTAGGCTTTGTCACCACGTCTAACTTCGAGCCAGATGGCCTGTATCCAGGCGGCTTGCACCGCGACCGCATTTTGCCCGCCATTGAGCTGCTCAAGCAAAAACTGCACGTTATCAACGTCGATAGCGGGGTAGATTACCGCCAGCGCCATTTGGAGCATTTGCCGCTGTACATCACCCCGCTGGGCGCAGCGGCGCAAGCGCAAATGGCGCAAACTTTTGCCGAAATGGCATCGGGGCAAGAAGAAGTGCCGCAGGTGCAGCTTGGCTCGCGCACCATCAACGCACACAAGCGCGGCGGCAAAGTGGTGTGGTTTGATTTTCGTGAGCTGTGCGACAAGCCCCTGTCGCAAAACGACTATCTGGAGCTAAGCACCCTGTTTCACACCATACTGGTATCAGACATACCCAAAATGCTACCCAGCATGGCATCTATGGCGCGGCGCTTTACCCTGCTGGTAGACGTGCTTTACGACCGCAACGTCAATCTGGTAGCCTCGGCCGAAGTGCCTGCCGAAGCGCTTTACACTGAAGGCACGCTGTCGCATGAATTTACACGCACGGTATCGCGCCTGCACGAAATGCAGTCGGCCCAATATCTGGCACGGGAGCACCGCCATGTTGATATCTCCATCACCTAGCCGAGCACCTGCTCCAGCGCCACGCAAGCAGGCGCTGGCAACGTGCATTTGCCTAAGCGCAATGGCAGTATTGCTGGCAGGCTGCTCCGCGCCAGTGCTGCCGCAACCCACGCCTGCGGCGCATGAAGTGCCGTTTCTGGGCAAGCAGCTCACCCAGCAGCAAATTGCCGAATGGCGCGAAAAAGTTGCCAGCCAGCGCAACCAGTTGCAAGCCACGCTGCTGGAGCAAAAAAAAGCCTGCTACCAGCAGTTTTTTACCAATGCCTGCTTGCAAAGCAGCCAGCGCAGCTACCGCACACAAGAAGCGGTGCTACGCAAGCAAGAAATAGAGCTTAACCGCCAAGACCGCGCGCTCAAAGAAATCGACAGACAATTGCGCTTGCAAGAAAAAGCCAGCGGCGCACATTAGCAGCGCCGCACAATAGCAGCGCACAGCAGCGGCACAGGCAAAGAGCGCCATGCCTGCACCAATCGGCATGTTGCAAGAGCATCGCGGGCTTTTATTGTTGCGGTGTTGCCAGCAATGCCAACAATGCCAAAAAGCCTACAACCAGTATTTATGCGCCCTACAGGCCGAAAATGCCTGGTATGGCGCATAAATACTGGTTGTGCTGTTTGGCTTGCTGAATCTGCTTATGCTGCCTAATCTGTTTGCTGGATTGGCTGGATGCGCTGAATTGGCTGCTTGTGTTGATTCAAACCGTTGCAAGCCGTTTTGCCTGCCGCGCAAAACGCAAGCAGCCAAGACAAGCGCAGCGCCCTTACCAGTCGAGTTGCAGCAAGTGCGGCTGCGGGGCGTGCGAAGACGGAAGTTTGCTGGCCTTGAGTATGGCAACCGCAATGTTGTCGCCCGCGCCTTCAGCGCGCTCACGCGCTTGCTCTACCAAAAGGCGGCAAGCCTCGGCCGCAGTGAGCGAATCAACAATTTTGGCCAACTCGGTTTCGTTGAAATACGCCCACAGCCCATCAGTGCAGCTCAAAATCACATCGCCCAATTCGAGCTTGTCAATGCGGTATTGGGCAATGGGCGGCAAAACATCCATGCCCAAGCAGCCAGTAAGCAGGTTGCTGCGCGGGTGCCCAATCGCCTCTTGCTCGGTGATTTCGCCTTGGTCAATCAGGGTTTGCACAAAGGAGTGGTCGCGGGTGCGCGCCATCAGCCGCCCGCTGTGAAAATGGTAAATGCGCGAGTCGCCGCTGTGAATCCAGTGGCTAGCGCCAGACGGCAGCAGCAAGTGCGCGGCAATGGTTGTGTGTGGCTCGTGCTCGCTGCTAACCTTAATCATGCGAATAATAGAATGCGCATCTGAAACCAGTTGGCGCATGAGCGCGGCAGGGTCGTCTTTGCCAACGGTAAACTGGTGCATCATCTCGCGGGCGCTGCTAATCACCTGCTCGGAAGCCTTGGCACCCCCGCTGCGCCCGCCCATGCCGTCGGCAAGCACCACCATCAAACATTGGTTGTCATAGGGGTGGCGCAAAACCTCTACCCTGTCTTGCTGGTATTCGCGGTCACCTTTGTGGGTAGCAGTGGCAATATTGAGGCGATAGCTGGCCATATTGTTTTGAATAAGTAGATAAGCAAACGGGAGCGAGCCCGAGCGAGTATGTAACGCGTATGTAAATACTTGGGCATTATCCTATGACAACGCACAGCAGGCAAGCGCGCGCATGAAAAAGTAGCCATAAGCATGCAGATGTTGGCATTATGCGGCAGTTATATATTTTCAGGGCAAACAGGGTTACTTCTGGCAAGCTTTGCCGTGCCAACGTGCCTTGGGCAGCTTGGGGCAAGCCAGCCTGAAAAGCATCAAATTTGCCCAGAGGCGCAAGCCCCAATCTGTTAGACTGCAAGCGCAGCCAGACATACGTTTTTTTGGCGTGATTTGACTGAAGTTTCACCAGACAGACACACGGCCTGAATACTTTTTAAGCCATCTGGCAAAACTGTTTTTTTATAAACCATTCAACCCTTATCGAAGCAAGTAAAACGTTGCCAGAAAAGCGAATAAAACCTATTTGAATGGCATTTTGTTTTTTGATTTTTAATACCATGAGCGAAACTTCTTCACTGCAATATCCCATCCAATTAAGCGCCGACGATATTTTGGGCTTCTTGCCACATCGCCCACCCATGCTTTTTATCCGCCAAGCCACCGTGCTGGCAGCAGACAGCTTTGAAGGCACGGCGCACTGGGCAGCCGACAACCCGATTTTGGCAGGCCACTTCCCAGGCTGCCCGATTGTGCCCGGCGCCATCATTCTTGAAGCAGCAGCGCAGCTTGCAGGCATAGGCCTGCTCGCGGGCGACCCCGTTACGCGCAACATCGAGCCCGGCCACGTCGGCATGCTTGGCGCGGTGCGCAAATGCTCGTTCAAACGCCCCGTGTTGCCAGGCGAAGACCTGCGCATCACCCTAACCTGCCGCCGCATGGCAGAAAAAGCGGTTCTGGCCAGCGGCACGGCTGACGTGGGCGGTGTAGAAGCGGCTGCGCTGGAGTTTATGGTGGTGTACGCACCCGAAAGCAGCCTGCTCGAATTCATCTCACCCGATTCACTCGCCAAGCTGTTTCGCAAATAAACGCAAGCGCGGTTTGATTTGAGCGCCAGACACGCTTCTTGATAAAAGCGACAACCAGTATCTATGCGGGTTCCAAGCCATTTATGCCCTGCAGCCCGCATAAACACTGGTTCTATACTTTCCCAAGCAAATTTGGCATTTCTTTTGCGACTTCTGCGTAACTTTTGCGCCTTTTGCGTTCGCCCCCGTATTTCCTCTATGCCCTCGTCGCAGCAGCGGCAAGTTGCGCTTCTTCGGCTAGCCACTCCAGCACAGGCACAGTGCCGGGCAAGATGGGGCTGGCGGTGGTGGGCAGGTGTTGCCAAACAAATTGCTGGCCTTCGTGCATGTGCAGCGTGCCAGCCCATGCGCTGACCTTGAAAAAATGCAGTTGCACCAGCGCGTGCGGGTAGTCCACCACCAGCGTTCGCCAAGGCGTGGCTTCCTGCACTTCAATGCCAATTTCTTCGCGCAATTCGCGCACCAGTGCGGCTTGCAGCGTTTCGCCGCTTTCTACCTTGCCGCCAGGAAACTCCCAATAGCCCGCGTAGCTTTTGCCCGCTGGGCGGCTGGTGAGTAAAAACTGCCCGTCTGCCTGCACCAAAATGCCAACGGCTACTTGCGTAAGCGGGCGCTTGTCGGTTGAGCGCGGTTGCACGCCGTCTGCCACCAAATCAACTGCTGGCTGGCTCATGCTTTGCGCCTGCCTGCATAGTCGCGCGCAAACTGGCTGGCAACGCGCCCACTGCGCGAGCCGCGCTCCAGCGCCCAGACCAGTGCAGCGCCTTCGGCAGCGGCAATTTCTTGTGCAGGTATGCCGTAGCTGGCAAGCCATTGCGCCACGATGGCCAGATATTCGTGCTGGCTGAAAGGGTAAAAACTCAGCCACAAGCCAAAACGCTCAGACAGCGATATTTTTTCTTCCACGCCTTCGCCAGGGTGCAATTCGCCGTCAGCGCCTTGGCTGTGTTGCAGGTTTTCATGGTGGTATTCGGGCAGCAGGTGGCGGCGGTTGCTGGTGGCGTAAATCAGCATATTACTGGTGCTGGCGGCAACGCTGCCATCGAGCATGGATTTAAGCGCCTTGTAGCCCGACTCGCCCGCTTCAAAGCTCAAGTCATCGCAGTAGATGATGAATTTTTCTGGCCTTTGCGCCAGCATTTCGGCAATGTCGGGCAAATCAATCAGGTCGTCTTTATCAACTTCAATGAGGCGCAAGCCCTGTGCTGCAAAGTGGTTGAGGCAGGCTTTTACCAGCGAAGATTTGCCCGTGCCGCGCGCACCTGTGAGCAGCACATTGTTGGCAGGCTTGCCCGCAACAAATTGCGCGGTATTGGCAAGCAGGCGCTCTTTTTGCTGGTCGATTTGTTTGAGAGCTGCCAAATCCATGTGCGCAATATGGCGCACGGGCTGCAACATGCCTGCGCGCGCCAGCAAGCCGTTGCTGCGGCGGTAGCGGTAGGCGGTAGAGGCTTGCCAGTCAGGCGCTTGCAGGGGTTGCGGCAATATGGTTTCGATGCGTTGCAGCAGCGTTTCGGCGCGGGTAATCAGGGCGGTTAAGTCAGACATTTTTAGAGGCTTGTTTGGAAAGAGTATGCTCAGGTGGCGCGGGCGGCGCTGCTGGCATTGGTGACGCTGGAGTAGCGGCCAAAGAAAGCAGCATACCGCAATGCGTTAGCCCAAGCCTGTGGCTGCTTGTAATTCGGCTTCAATTACGGCTTTAAGGAAACGCTGGTTTATTTTGGTTTCGTATAAAAACACCATCGCCCGCCATTCCCGCGCAGGCGGGAATCCACGACTGCGCTTCTTATTGCAATGGATTCCCGCCTGCGCGGGAATAGCGGTTTTTTGCGTTTTCTCTTGCATGAAGCATAAATCAGCACTTCTGTAAATGCCGATTCAGATAAGCGATTCAGAATGATGATTTGGAACGATGATTCAGATTTGCTCTTGAATTTGCGCAAAAAAAGCCGCCCCGATTGCTCGCGGGCGGCTTTGCTTGCAGGCTGGGTTAGCCGTGCGGTTTTGGCGCTAAAGCGTTAAAGTGATTAAGCGCTAAAGCGCTAGGGCGATTAAGCAGTTTCGCCGTAAACCACAATGGTTACATCAACCACCACATCGGTGTGCAGGGCGATTTGCAGCGTGCTTTCGCCAATGGTTTTGATGTGGCCGTTGGGCATACGCACTTGCGATTTGTGCACAGGGTAGCCCATTTTGCCGAGTTCTTCGGCAATGTCGTGGTTGGTAACAGAGCCGAACAGACGACCATCAACACCCGCTTTTTGCGTGAGTTTGACGTTAGCGCCAGCGAGTTTTTCGCCTTGGGCTTGTGCAGCGGCGAGCTTTTCGGCGGCTTGTTTTTCGAGTTCGGCGCGGCGTGCTTCAAACTCTTTGATGGCGCTTTCTGTGGCGCGGCGGGCGCGGCCAGAAGGAATCAAAAAGTTGCGGGCGTAGCCGTCTTTTACGCGAACGATTTCACCCAGATTGCCCAGGTTCACCACTTTGTCGAGAAGAATAATTTGCATGGTGCTTGCTCCTTAGATTTTGTGCTGGTCGCTATAGGGCAGCATGGCCAGGAAGCGGGCGCGCTTGATGGCAGTGTTGAGCTGGCGCTGGAAAATGGCGCGCGTGCCAGTCAAGCGGGCTGGAATGATTTTGCCGTTTTCAGCAATGAAGTCGCGCAGGGTGTCGATGTCTTTGTAGTCGATTTCTTCTACGCCTGTTACTGTAAAGCGGCAGAAACGTTTGCGCTTGAACAGCAGGGATTGGGTATTACGCTTTGGGCGTTTGTCTTTGTTGGATTTAAAGCTTGCCATGATGGACTTTCTTTTAAAAAATTGGGTGCGTTTGCGCTAAAGCTGCTCAAACACTGCTAAACGACTGTATATGCAAAACCACGCTGCTGCTCAGGTTGCCTGCCACAGTGCTGCGGCGGCTGGCGGGGCTGGCTATAAAACCTTCAAACACGGCGGTTTGGCCGAGGGTTTGTTGGTCAAGCTGCTGCGCCACGGCTCCTAGAGCAACTGCCTTGATATTGGCTGAAACCTGCCGCATGGCGCCAGCTTCGAGTGCTTGCGATGTGTGCGTGAGCACGCAATCTAAAACAGGCACACCTGCGGGGCTGTAGCGCATGGGATTGCGTTGTGCAATGGCTGCGGTGAGCACCAGTCGGTTAAGCGGGGTTGCTGCGCGGGTTTCGTCGTTCAAGACAGGTTTGGTGTTTAAGCTGCTTCGGTTTCGTTGCTGGACTGCTGCGATTTGCGTGCTTCTTCGCGCTCAACAGATTTCATCATGGTAGATGGCGCTGTTTCGGCTTTTTTCTTTTGCACGGTGAGGTGGCGCAGTACGGCGTCGTTGAAGCGGAAAGCGTGTTCCAGCTCGCCCATCACGGCTTGGTCAGCTTCAATGTTCAGGCACAGGTAGTGCGCTTTGTTGAGCTTGTTAATCTGGTAAGCCAGTTGGCGGCGACCCCAGTCTTCAACACGGTGCACATTGCCGTTGCCAGCGGTGACCATGCCTTTGTAGCGTTCCAGCATGGCGGGAACTTGCTCGCTCTGATCCGGGTGAATCAGCAAAATAATTTCGTAATGACGCATGCATACTCCTTGTGGATAAAAGCCACCCGCCCAGCGTCAAGCAGTGCAGTGTGGCAAGAGAAACCGCAAATTATAACCAGTTGTGGCGGCTATGCTCAAGCGAGCTGCGCATTATTTGGGCAGGTATTTGTTAGGGGCATTTGTTTTTGTGGCGCAAATGCTACTTAAATAGCACTGGAATGCCGTTTTGATGCAGCTTTGATACCGCTTCGATACGGCTTTAATACCGCGTCAGTGTGGCTTCTAGAAGTTGCTTTTATGCCTCTTGCAATACGGCTTTTTGGCGAGATTGTTGCCTGTTTTAATTGTTGGCAATTTCGGCTTTTGTTGGGCTTGCTTTTGCTTGTTTATTTGCATGGGTTAGCGTCGTTTTTTATGCGATTTGTGTGAATTATTTATTTAAATTACCCATTAGTTAAGATTTTGTTGTAGAATTTTCCGATAGTTTGGCGGGCGCTGCAAAAGAAGCTCGTCATTTTTTTGCGGCTTATTCTTAACTTTTCAAGGGATGAGAACATGAGTTTGAAACGATTTTTTCAGGGTTCGCGGGTTGCTGCGGTAGCTTTAACCGCTACGTTTGCGGCTTCTGTCGCTATGGCGCAGGCTGCACAAAAAAGCATCAACGTAACTGACGTAACTGGCCGCCAAGTCAGCGTTAAAGCGCCTGCACAAAAGGCCATCATTGCCTGGTCTGGCTCGGGCGGCCCTTTCATGACCATGTCGGCACTACTGGGTAAAGACGTGCACAAGCACATTGCAGGCTGGGACCAAGGCTTGTCTATGCACCGCCGCGATATGTATGACGCGTATCTGAAAACTGTGCCCGAGCTGGCAAAGCTGCCTGTTGTTGGTAGCCCAGATAGCGATGACTTCAATATGGAAAAAGTGCTGGCGCTTACGCCAGATGTGGCTATTTTCCCTGTTGGCATGAAAGAAACCATTGACGCTGGCGTTGGCAAGAAGCTGCAAGATGCTGGTATTCCTGTGCTGTTTATCGACTACCACGCCGAGACGGTGGAAAACCACACCAAGTCCACCCTGCTGATGGGTCAGGTGTTTGGCAAAGAGGCGCGCGCCAAGCAGTTGGCTGATATGTATGCCGCCAAGCGCAAAGATATTGCAGCGCGCGTAGCCAAAGCCAAAGCCGCTGGCAGGGTTGCTCCCAAGGTGTATGTAGAAGGCGGCAGCAAAGGCGCTGCGGGCTACGGCCACACTTACGGCAAAGGCTTTATGTGGGGCGGCATTACCGAGATTGCTGGCGGCATTAACGTGTCTGCCAACGCGGTAGGCAAGTCTTCTGGCCCGATTGCGCCAGAGTTTGTGCTGCAAGCCAACCCTGATATTGTGGTCATTACGGGCTCGTTCTGGCCCAAAGAGCCAGCTTCGCTGCTGATGGGCTACACCGCCAACGACCAAGGCGTGCAGAAAAAGCTCGGCGAGTTTGCCGCGCGTCCAGGCTGGAATGGCATCAATGCCATTAAAAACAAGCGCCTCTACACCATTCACCATGGCTTGGGTCGCGATTTGTCGGACTTTACCGCCATTGCGGCCATGGGCAAATACTGCTACCCAGAGGAGTTTAAAGACGTAGACCCAATGGGCGAGCTGCGTACCTACTACAAAACCTTCTTGCCCTACGAGCTCAGCGGCATTTGGTTTAGCCAGTGGAAGTAAGCGCAACTGCTTGTATAACGAGCAACAAGTGCGGCTGGTAAGCACAACGCGCAAGTACAACTCGCAAATGCTCTACTAGCCACGCATCTGTAACGTGCCAAGCACGCAATCTGGCCGCCTCGCAAGCGGCCAGATTTATTAGAAGGCAAACCTTTATGAGTGATGAAACAGCCAAGACAGAAGCGCCCGCAAGCCCAGCGCTTGCACCCGCGCCTGCTGCCGTAACGCCGCCGTCTGCTACGCTGGCAACGTCGGCGCAGCAATCCGCGCCGCCGCGTTATGACTATAAAAAAACGGTTTACATGCGCTTTGTCATGTTGGTTGCGGGGCTGCTCGCCTGCGCCGTTTTGATGGTGATTGATTTACTTACTGGCTCGGCCAATTTGGCAGTAAACGAAGTTTTTTGCGCGCTTACCCAATGGTGCGAGGCTTCAGACATGGCCCGTGTGGTGGTGCTTACCTACCGCATGCCCTCAAGCCTGATGGCGCTGGGCGTAGGCGCATCTCTGGGCGTGGCAGGGGCAATCATGCAAACCATTTTGCGCAACCCGCTAGCAAGCCCTTATACGCTGGGCATATCGGCAGGGGCAGGCTTTGGCGCGGCGCTCACCATTGTTGCGGGCATAGGCATTTCGGCTGGAATGGGGCGCTGGCTTGTGCCGTTTAATGCGTTTTTGTTTGCCATATTGAGCAGCTTTTTGATTTACATCATTGGCGCGGCCAAAAAGCTCACGCCTGGCGCGATGATTTTGGGCGGCATTGGGCTGTCGTTTATGTTTGGCGCGTTGCAGTCGATGCTGCAATATGCCGCAAGTGCCGAGCAAAACCAGAGCATTGTGTTTTGGCTATTTGGCAGCTTGTCCAGAGCCGAAACCAGCACTGCTGTAGCCATGCTGGTGCTGGTAGCAGCCGCCTTCCCAGTGCTGGTTGCCAATGCGTGGAAATTTACCGCGCTGCAACTGGGCGACGAAAAAGCCACAGGCCTAGGCATTAACGTCAAACGCCTGCGCATACTGGGCTTTGGCATGGCTTCGCTGCTCACAGCCGTGGCAGTGAGCTTTGTGGGCACGATAGGCTTTATCGGGCTGGCCGGCCCGCACATCGCCCGCATGCTGGTAGGCGAAGACCAGCGCTTTTTCATGCCATTGGCCTCCATCTTTGGTGCAGCCATATTGCTGCTGGCCTCCATCGTCAGCAAGGTGATAGTGCCTGGCTTTGTGTTCCCCATTGGCATTGTTACCTCTTTGATTGGCGTGCCCGTATTCTTCTCGGTGCTACTTTCCAAAAAGCGCAGCTACTTCTCATGATTCAGATTCAGAACTACTCATTTGGCTACAAAGACACGCCAGTGCTTGAAAACGTGAACCTGACCGTGCCTAGCGGGCAAATCACCGCCATCATTGGCGCAAACGGCGCGGGCAAAAGCACACTGCTCAAAAGCGTAACGGGGCTGGTGCAAGGCACAGGCGGCAGCATTACGGTGCAATCAGCCAATTTGCAACAACTCTCGCGTCTGGAACGCGCCAAAATCATCAGCTACCTGTCGCAAGACATGAGCTGTGATGCGGCGCTTAGCGTATTTGAAATCGTGCTGCTGGGCATGGTGGGCAACCTGAGCACGCGCGTAGATGCCGACGACATAGAACGCGCCCACGCTGCGCTGGAGCTATTTAAGCTAGAGCGATTTGCCAAACGCAACATAGCCGAGCTTTCAGGCGGGCAGCGGCAAATGGTCTTTATCGCGCAAGCGCTCGTTAAAGAGCCAAAAATACTCGTGTTTGACGAACCCACCGCCAGCCTGGATTTGTGCCGCCAATACGAGCTGATGAACAAGCTGCAAGAACTCACCCGCACGCGCGGGCTCACCACCTTGCTCACCTTGCACCACCTGGAGCTGGTAGCGCACTATGCCGACCAGGTAGTAGCCATGCACGACAAAGCCATCTACGCCTGCGGCAAATCAAGCGAGGTCATGACAGAAGCGATGTTTAGAGACGTGTTTCGTATCGAAACCGAA
>JAGONG010000024.1:0-14655 GCA_017993135.1 Allobrachymonas sp. | reverse complement strand
GTTGTGCTGCCTTACCCCTGCCGCAGCAGCGAGGCGGGTTTACGTGATTTGCTGTTGAATGCTTTGTGCGGTATAGAGGGCATGGATGATGCGGCAAGCATGCAGGATGCGGTGCAAATTCGTTTCAGCAGCCGCATTGCAGCGCATGCGGTGCAGGCGGGTGTGCCGCTGCTTGCGGGGGTAAAAAACACCATTGCCGTGGCTTCGGGCAAGGGCGGGGTGGGTAAAAGCACAACGGCTGTGAATCTGGCGCTGGCGCTGGCAGCACTTGGGGCGCGGGTGGGGGTGCTGGATGCGGATATTTACGGCCCAAGCGTGCCTGCCATGCTGGGCGTGAGTGACCAGCCCGAAAGCCCTGATGGCAAAACCATGCTGCCCTTGCAGCGGCACGGCTTGCGGATGAATTCCATTGGTTTGCTGGTTGCGCAAAATCAGGCATTGATTTGGCGCGGGCCCATGGCGGTGCAGGCGCTGGAGCAGTTGTTGCGCCAAACGCGCTGGGGCGCAACGCCAGATGATGTGCTGGATTATCTGATTGTGGACATGCCGCCTGGCACGGGCGATATACAGCTCTCGATGAGCCAACGCGCCCCATTAACAGGCGTGGTGATGGTGACTACGCCGCAAGACATTGCCCTGCTGGACGTGAAGCGGGGCGTAGCCATGTTCCAGAAGGTGGGCATACCCGTGCTGGGCGTGGTGGAAAACATGGCGGTGCATACATGCAGCCAATGCGGGCATAAAGAGCATATTTTTGGCGCAGACGGCGGCAAGCGGCTGGCGCAGGAGCAAGGCTTGCCCTATTTGGGCGCTTTGCCGCTGGCGCTGCAAATTTGCCAGCAGGCCGATAGCGGCACACCCACCGTTGCAGCCGAGCCGCACGGGGCAATAGCGGCGCTTTACCGCGATATGGCTTTGCAAGTGGCTGCTGGCATAACCAAAATGCCGCTGGACTACAGCCACAAAATACCTGCTGTGGTGGTGGCTGGCAAGTAGCGGGGATGCGGGGTAATGCGGGGGCGAACGCAGAAGGCGCAAAAACTACGCAAAAGACGCAAAAAAATCCAAAAAAACACTAAAAGCAAATACGCAGGGGCGGAGTAAAGATGGTGTGTGTTTGTTGCGGCTGCTGCGGTGGATTCCCGCCTTCGCGGGAATGACGTGGAGAGGCTTTGTGTTTATGCGTAAATTGGCGCATGACTTAGACAATGCGGGGGCGGACGCAGAGGGCGCAAAGGGTACGCAAAAGGCGCAAAGAAATCCAAAAATATTAAAAAACACAGAGGCACAGATAGAGTGTGTTTGTTGTGGCTGGGGTTGATTGGGTTGCAATTTCAATTCCCCTGCGTAGAGGGGAAGTGAGGGCGTGCGTGCCTACGGGCTGCATTAGGAGCCGCGGTGGATTCCCGCTTTCGCGGGAATGACAATATGCTGGGTTTTTCCTTGCATGAAGAATAGAGCAGCACATCCTTAACTTCCCTCCTTGGAGTCCTTAGAGGGGGGATTCTCAGTATTTTTTTGCGCCTTTTGCGTAGTTTTTGCGCCCTCTGCGTTCGGCTCCCGTATTCCTGCTCATGCGCACGGCTTAGTGGGCTTAGTCGTAGCTGATGGAGTAAATCAAATCGACGCTGCTTTGCTGGCCTGTTTGGCCGCGTAGTTTGAGGAAACGGTTGATGTCGTAGAAGAAGGACAGTGTGCCCAAGGTGGCATCTAGCCCTTTTTCGTAGGCGATGTAGGCGTTTTTGCCGAAGCGTTTGCCTAGTTTGACGCTGCCTGAGGCGATGGCGCCGCTGGTTTGGGCGGTGTTGGCATTGCCGCTGCCAAAGCCGATTTCATCCAGCCCCAAAGCGTCTGCCAGTTGCCCGCTGATGCCGCGTTGGTTGCCGCCAAGCAGGGCCAGTGCGGCTTTTTGCAGCAGGGCGGTGTCGGCTACGCTGCTGGAGGAGCGCCCCAGCACCAGCCATGACAGGCGTTCAGAATCGGGCATGGGGGGCTCGGAGTAGAGTTGCACCAAGGGGCGCTGGGCGCTGCCGCGTATTTGCACGCCTACTTCAAAGTCGAGGTTGGGGCGGATGGCGGCTATGTCGAGCGTGGGGTTGTCGGGGCTGCCTGTAAAGGTGATGCGGCCGCGTTCGATTTGCAGGTCTTGCCCGTAGGCGCGAAACGTGCCGCGTTCGGTTTGGATGGTGCCTGTGAGCAGCGGCATGGCGGTGATGGTGCTGGTGTTTTGCAGTGCCAGTTTGCCATTCAAGTGGGCATCAAGCCCGTAGCCGCGCAGACGAAAGGCGTTGCCTAGGTCGATGCTGATTTGGATGTTGGGCTCGATGGCAGGGTTGGCGCTGGCTTTGCTTGAAGGAGCAGGGGCTGTGGCTACGGTGGTGCTGGGCGGCGCGGTTGGGGGGCGCTGTTTGCGGGTGGCTTGGGTAGCGGCAGTGGTTGCGATTGTGGCTGTGGCTGGCGCTGCTGTGTGCGCTTGGCTGGCTGGTTTGATGATTACGTCGCCGCCGAGAGTGGGGGCGGTGGGTGCTGGCTGGGTTGCTGCGCTGGTGGCTTGGGAGGTGTTGCTGGCGCGGGGTTGAGCAAGGGCGGATTTGGGGTGCTTTTTGCTGGGCAGGATGACTACGTCGGTATCGAGTTGCGGGGCGAAGTCGCTGGGCAGGTCGATTAAGGCGCGGTTTACGTTCAAGCCGCCGCGCATGTGCAGTTGCAGCGCGGCAAGGCGGGTGTCGATTTCGCCAGAAAGCACCAGCAGGCGCTGGGGCTGGGCGAAGATTTGCAGGCGGTTTAAGCGGGTTTTGAGTTGTATTTGCAGCGATTGCAGCAAGGAGGCGGGCTTGGCGCTGGCTGCGGTGTTGCTGCTTGTGGCGGTGTTGGTGGTGTTGTCAGGTGCGTTGCCCCATTGCACGTGGCCGCTGATGTGGGCGTTGCCGCCGTCGATTTTGCCGCCTTCGAGCAAGCCTGTTTGGTTAGGTGTGCCTTGCAGGGAAAATTCGTCGATTTCCATGCGTTGGCCCGTAAAGCGGGTGCGTAGTTTGCCTTGGCTAAAGGCAAAGCCATCGACGATGGAGCGCACGCCCAGGTCGCGGGCGTTGAGGTTGCCGTGCAGAAGGGGGGTTTGCAGGGTGCCGCTTAAGCGCAGGTCGGCATCGAGTGTGCCGCGCAGCCGCCAGCCCGGGGGGGCAAACAGGTTCCACATGCCGACGCGGGGCATTTGCGCTTGCAGGCTGCCTTGCAGGGGGGCGGTGGCAGGGAGCGTCCAGCCGCTGGCGGTGCGTGCCAGTTGGGTGCCAAGGCTGGCGTGGGCGCTGCCTGCGTGGGCGCTGTCCCAGTCGAGCGTGGCTTGTAGCTGTGTGCCGTGGCTTTGCAAGGCAAGGCGGGCGGTGCGCACACCTGCAGGGATGCGGCCACGGCTGCGTGGCACGGCTTGGCTGGTGGGGCTGCTTGGTGCGTTGTTTGGTGCGCTGCCGTCGCCCGTGAGCACAATCAGGTCGCCGCTGCTGCGTTGCAGGCTGGCTTCGATGTGCAGTTGCTGGTTGAGTTGCACGTTCCACGCGCCTGATAAGAGCATGTCGCCAGAGAGCACGTTGGTGTGTGCGGCGCGTTGGCTGATGGCGTTGGCCCAAAGCAGGGGGATGTCGTGCAGTTGGCCTTGGCTGCTGATTTGGTAGCTGTTGCCTTGCTGCACGAAGCGGATGGGCTGGGCTTGCAGGCGGGTGGTGTTTGATATGGCGCTGCGCATGCCGATTTCAAAGGCGTTGCTGCTGGCGCTGAATGTGTCTGCATTTTGGCGCAGTGCCAGTTGCAGCGGCGCTTGCAGGGTGGCTTGCCAGGGGCGGCCTTGTTCCTTGCCAAGGAACTGCAATTGGGTGGCTTGCAGTTGTGCTTGCCAGCCTTTGGGCAGTATGCCTGCTTGGCCTTGGAGCGCGAGTTGTAGCGCCAAGCCGTTTTGCTGCGCCTGCGTTTGGGCATTGAGCTGCAGTTTGGCCAATGTGCCTTGCAGGGCAATGCGGGTGTTGCGGATGGTGGTGATGGCTGGGGCTGGTGTGGTGGCGCTTGTGGCTGTGGCGCTGCTGTTTGCATTTTGGGCAGAAGATGCTGCCAGCGGCTTGGCTTGCAGGGTGATGGCGGGGGCATCAAGGTTGGCATTGAGCTGCAATGTGCTGCCTTGTGCTTGCCAGCCGCCGCGCCAGTGGGCAGCGAGCGTGGCGGTGCCGCTGGCTTGGTATTGGTGCAGGGCGGGCGCGGTGGTGTATGGGGCAAGCCAGAGCAGGGTTTTTTGTATGTCGCTGGCGCTGATGTGCAGTTGCCCTTGTCCGCTGGCGGGGGCGATTTGGCCTTTGAGTTGTGCCTGTGCGCCAGGGGCGGCGAGTTGCAGGTCGGTTTGCGCGGTTTGGGTGTGGGTTTGGTAGCTGGCGCTGCCTTGCAGGGTGGCATCGCGCGTTTTTACGAAGATGCTGGGCAGGGTAAGGGTGTGCTGCTGCCATTGGCCTTGCAGCTTGATTTGTGTGGAGCTTGGCTGGCTGGGGCGTTCGGTTTGCAGGTTTAGGGCGAGGTTAAGCGGCGCGTTGTCGGCGCTGGGCTTGGGCAGGGGGGCAGATTGCAGCTCGAATGTGCCGCTGATTTTGTCGTTGGTTTTGTTGTTTGGCGAGTTGCTTGCCAGCGGGCTGTAAAAGTCGGCAGGGGCGAGCGCGTGCGCGTTGATGCTGGCTTGCCAGCCGTGTTGGGGCTGGTATTGGGCATGGGCGGTGATGTGACTGGCGGCGCTGGCGCTGGGCTGCCAGTGCAGGGCTGGCATGGTGAGTGCGCCGTTGTGGTATTCAAGCTGGGTTTGCAGGCTGTGCAGGGGGAGCAGGTTTTTATCCCAAGCGCCTGCTTGTGCGTTGTGGGCTTGTAGCGCCAAGCGCCAGTGGCCAGCGCCCAGTGCGGCAAATTGGCCTGTAACTGCGGGTGCGATGGCGCTGGGCTTGCTGGGTTGGCTGTGTTGCTGTGCAAGTGTTGCGGGCGAGATGGGGTGCAGCTCAAGTGCGCCGCCAAGCAGGGTGTGGGGCAGGGTGGGCAAGAAGGCGTGCAGGTTTAAGTTTTGCCATTGCAGGCTGGCTTGGGTGAGGGGTTGTGGCTGCCAAGGGTGCAGGGTGGCTTGCAGTTGCGCTTGTGCGGCTTGTGCTGTGGTGTTTTGTGTTTGCGTTTGGAGGCTGCCTGTAACGCGCAAGCTGCCTTCGGGTTGCGCCAGCGTGCCTGTGGCTTGCAGGCTGATGCGCAGGGTTTGCTCAGCGGGGCTGGGTGAGGCTGTTGGTGTGGATGCGGCACTGGCGCTGCTGGTAGCCAAAGCAGGTGCGGCAGGCACGGGCAGGGTGGCGCTGGCTTGCAGGTGCAGCGGCATGGGCGTTTGCCCGCCGAGTGTGGCTTGCAGGCGCAGGCGGCTGGCGCTGCTTGGTGTATTGGTTGGCGTGGTGGCTGATGCGGCAGTGGCGGGTTGCCACTGCACGGAGTTGATTTCAAGGCGGTGCTGGGCTTGGGGCTGGCTGTAGCGGTAGCGGCCTGCAAGCTGATGCAGGGTGGTGGTTTTGGCTGCAACGGCTGATGGTGCAGCGCTGGCTGCGGTGGCGCTGGAAGATGTGGCAGCACTTGTGGCGGCGCTTGCGGGCGGGTTTGCAGGGGTGGCTGGCAGAAGCAGGGCATCGATGGCGAAGGGGGCATCAACGCTTACGGGCAGGGTGAGCGAGCGCAGTGGGGGGCTGCTGTCTGCGTGCGGGGGGCGGGTGTCGGCATAGGTGAGGCTACGGATGTGCAGGCGGCGCAGGCGCGTGGCGCGGTGGCGCAGTGCGGTCCAGTCCCAAGCGATGTCGATGTGCTCGAATGTGAGGGTGAGTGCGCCGCTTGGTGTGGGTGCGTTGGCGTTGGCTGGGGCGGGAGCGTGTTGGCGGTAGATGAGTTTGTCGATATGCCCGCCTTGGAGCAGGTTGCCACGCACGCCTTCTACTTGCAGGCTGCTGCCTGCGGGCATGTGGCGCTGGAGCAAGGCGAGTGCTTGCGCCAATGATTGCTGTGCGCCCAGCCAGCACCATAGCCCGATGGCGGCTAGCAGCAGCACCACTGCCGCGCCCAGCGCCAGCCGCGCGCTGGTGCGTAGCAGGCGCGGGCGGCGGGCGGGCGCGGGTGGCTGGGTGGCGGGTGTTGTGCCTGTTGCTGTATCTGCCGCTATGCCAGTGTCAGTGCTAGCAGGTGTGTGGGGGTGCTGCTCGTGTTGCATCAGAAGTTAAACCCCAAGTTCATATGCAGGCGCAGTTTTTTGTCTTGCAAGCCGTAGGCCAGTGCCAGTTGCACGGGCCCTACGGGGCTGCGCCAGAGTGCGCCTGCGCCTGCGCCGTATTTGAGTTTGCGCAGGCCAGCGGGTGTGTCGGCGACGTTGCCTGCGTCAAGAAATATAACGCTGTCCCAACTGGTGGGGCGGGCGTTGGCGTAGACGGGGCGGCGGTATTCGACGCTGCCCGAGAGCATGTAGCGCCCTGGCAGGGTGATGCCGTTGTGGTCTACGCCGATTTGCTGGTAGCCATAGCCGCGCACGGTGGCGTTGCCGCCTGTGAGGAAAAGCAGGTTGGGCGGGATGGTGGCATTGCGCCTGCTCCATAGGGCGGCTGATTCAACGCGTAGCACCAGTTCGCCGTTTTTGCGCGTTTTTAGCGGCGGTATGGCTGCTGTTGCGGTTGTTTGCGGGGTTGCGCTGGGCTTGCCTGTGACGGCTTCGCGTATTTCGCCAGGCAGGGGCAGGGCTTGTAGCAGCGACGCGCCCAGACTTTCGTCTAACGACAAAAAGCCTTGGTAGCGCGCACTGGCACGCGCAAACGGGGCGCGTTGGGGCGACTGCGTAATGCCGCCGCCTGCTTCCATGCCAATGCCGTAGCCGCTGGTGGGCATGGTCGGGTTGTTGAACTGGTGCAGCGCCCAGATGTAGTTGGCACTGAATGCGCCTGCGCTTTTGATGACGGCTGAGGCGTAGTCGGCGCGGCTGTGGTCGTATTGCAAGTACCAGGTGCGCTGTATGCGCCCCAGGTTTTTGGTGCGCCCGAGCCGCATTTGCCATGTGTTTTGCACGGTGGAGTCAAACGTTTCGCGCGTGTATGAGCCGTTAAGCAGCCATTGCCAGAGTTTTTCATCTGGGGGCGAGAGCAGGCTGCTGGTGAAGGTTTGCTGGTCGCGGTTCCATTTGAGTTTGCTCAAGCCCCGCCAGCCCAGCGCGGGCAAGCGGTTGTGGGTGTGTTCGATAGATGCGCCCGGGCCGCTGTCGGTGTTAAAGCCTGCGCCAAGCACCAGTTTTTGCAGAGGTGCTTCTTGCACATTGACCAGTACGGGTGCGGCTTGCGGGCTGGCCTGTGGGCTGGTGTCAATCGCCACAGTCGCGCCGCTGTAGTAGCCGCTATCGAGTAGGCGGCGCTGTGCGGCTTGCAAGTCGCTTTGGCGGTATTCGGCAGCCAGCGGGGTTTGTGCCAGCCGCTGGGCAATGGCTGCATCGTAGCGGGCTGCGCCAAGCACTTGCACTGCGCCGTAGCGGTAAACGGGGCCGCAGTCGTAGAGCGCGTGCAGTTGCGCGGTGTTGCTATCGGGGTCAATCTCGGCCTTGCTGCTTACGAGCCGCGCCGTGGCAAAACGCTCGGCCTGCAAGGTTTGCAGCACGTGTGCTTTAGAGCTGCTCCAGCCCGCTTGGGTAAAGGCTTGCCCGGGCAGCAGCTCCCAGTCGTAACGCGCTTGCGCCAGTTGGGTGTGGGCGGGGGTGTAGGCAAGGGCGGCATCGTCAAAACGCAAATCAAGCTGGCTAACGGTGGTGCGCGTGCCGGGGTTGATGTGGATGCGTATGGTGGGGCGGCTGGGGCGAACGTCTGCCTGTGTTTTCTGCGCTGCATCAGCCAGCAGGGTGTGGCTGATTTCAGGGGTGAAGTAGCCTTCGGTAGCCAGAAGTTGGCGGATTTGCGCTTCAGAGCGTTCAATCAAAAGCCCGAGCTCGGCGTTGTCCAAATCGGCAACTTGCTGGTAGCGTTTGAGGTCTAGAAAATGGTCAATCAGCCCATAGACTGTATCGGGCGCATCAAGCTGCACGGTAAAAGCCAATTCGCCCGTAGCGGGTGATGCATCGGGAAAGTCGGCAACGGCTGCGTCGCTTGCGGGCTGGTTTGCTGCGGGGCTTGTGGCGGGCGCTGCAATGGGGGCTGCCATAGTTGGCGCTAGAGGCAGGGCTGGCGCTGTTGCGTCTGATGCGGCGCTTGCAGGCACGGGCAATTTGTCTGCTGCATGGGCGCAGAGGGGCAAGGCCGAAGCAGCAGCCCAGAAAATTGTGTGCGCCAACGCGCCAGCCTTATTGCCCCACACCCGATACAGCCCTTATTCAAACAAACCTGCAAACCCCGCGCTCGCCTTGGTAACAGTGGATTATCGCGGCATTGGGCGGGGTGTTTGGAGAAACCCGTTTTTTGCCTGTATTTGCCCAAGGCCATGCAGAATTATCAGCGCACGGCACGGGGCAAATTGCCTGGTGGGCTGTAAGTGTATGCAATCAAAACCGCATTGGGTGCCAAGCGCACGGCCAGCCAGTTTTCAAGCCGTTCTTTTTCCTTGGCGGGCAAGGGCTCGGTTTCGGTCAATTGCACCAGCACGGTTTCGGCTGGCGGGGCGCTTGGCGTGGCTTGCGAGGTGGCGGGCAAAGGTGTGTTGGCTTGCGCTTGGGTGGTTGTATCTGTCTTTGTTTCGGAGGTTGCTTCGGTTTTGGCTTCGGCTTTCAAGGCCAAGCCCACCGCGACTGATTTGAGCGATGGGTATTGCGCCTTGATTTCAGCCTGCACTTTGGTGAGCGATTCGTTTAGCATTTCTTGCGATTTGCTTTTGACTTGCAGCTTGGCCAGCTCCGAGCGCAGTTCATCGCGCTGCTGGTCGCTGGCCTTGATAACGCCTTCTTGCAGCTCGCGCCGAATGTTGTCAATATCTATGGGCTTGTTGCTGATGGAGTTGATTGATAGGTGGGTCTTGGGCAGACCTTGCTGCTGAATCTGGCTGGTGATTTGCGCAAGCAAAAGCTCGCTGGATGCCTCGCCTGCAATCGTTAGATGCACGCGATAGGTTTCGGGGTCAATATCCTTGCGTATCACAATCAGCTTGTTTTTCTGCGCCTGGGTTTCTACGATGTTTTGCATTGCCGTGGTATAGCGCTGTGTTTGCACAACGCGCCAGCCCAGATAAATGCTGGGCGCAATCATGGCAACCAGCGTTAATGCAGTAATCCAGCCTGTTGTGCTTTTGTTGGCAGATTGTTTAAGCCTTGAAACGTTCAGGCGCATGAGCTTGATAAATAGCAAAGTGGCGTATGCGATAAACACCGTATTGAGCATATACAGGTAAATCGCGCCACCCATCCACTCCCATTTGCCGCGTGCAATAGAGTAGCCTGCCGTGCATAGGGGCGGCATCAGTGCGGTGGCAATGGCCATGCCTGGCACCACGTTGGAAATGCCGCGCCGCGTAATGGCAATAATGCCTGCTGCGCCGCCAAAAAAAGCAATCAGCACATCCCACAGCGTGGGGCTGGTGCGCGCAAGCAGCTCTGAGCCTGGCTCTTTAAGCGGGCTGATATAGAAATATACGATGGATGTAATCAGGCTTATGGCTGTAAAAATGGCAAAGCTGCTCAACGCCTTGCGCACAAATGCCATATCGTTAATGGCCAAGCCATAACCCATGCCAATAATGGGGCCCATCAGGGGCGATATCAGCATTGCGCCAATAATGACAGGGGTGGAGTTCATATTCAAACCCACCGATGCAATCAGTATGGCAAATATCAAAACCCACAAATTGGTGCCAAAAATCTCTACCCCGCTTCTGATATTGGCATCAATTTCGTCTAAATCATCCAAATCGTCGCGCAGACTAAACATGCGAAACAGATTGGCGCGGCGATTTTTTATCAATTTTGTCATGGGGTTTTATCAGTCTGTGTTGGATTGCAGTTTGCGTTAAGCGGTGTTGGCACCTTGCTGCGCCAGCCAGTGTGCAATGGCGCGGGGGTAAATCAGGTGCTCTTGCGTAAGCACCCGCGCGGCCAGCGTTTGCTCGGTATCGTTGGGCAAAACAGGCACAGCGGCTTGCTCCAGAATGGGGCCGTAATCCAGCTCGGCTGTGACTTGGTGCACCGTAGCACCCGCAAAGCGGCAGCCTGCATCAATGGCGCGTTGGTGTGTGTGCAAACCCGTAAAAGCGGGCAGCAGCGAAGGGTGGATGTTGAGCAGCCGCCCTTGGTAGTGTGCCACAAATTCGGGCGTGAGAATACGCATAAACCCAGCCAGCACCACCAGCGCGGGCTGGTACTGGTCAATGCAGGCTTGCAAGGCTGCATCAAAGCTGGCGCGGTCAGCGTAGGCTTTGTGCTCAACCACGGCAGTGGCCAGCTTGTGTTCGCGCGCAAATTGCAGACCACCCGCATCGGCCTTGTTGCTGATAACGGCAGCTACCCGTGCGCCATAGCGTTGCTGCCAGTTGTCGCGCTGGGCGGTTTTGACGATGGCAGCCATGTTGGAGCCGCCGCCCGAGATGAGAATTACGATGTTGCGTTGGGGTGTGTGGTTAAATTGCATGCCGTATTTTATGCGCCAGCATTGCACGCCAAGTAGCGTGTGTTTGCGTGCCGGCCCGATTTTGTAGTGCTTCAAACCCTTTTGCCAGCAAGCTGCCCCCTGCCGCGCCGATAATACGCCCCATGAAAATCCTCCACGGCCTGCAACGGGCTGCACCTGCGAGCGGCTGTGCGCTCACTATTGGCAATTTTGATGGCGTGCATCGCGGCCACCAAGCCATGCTCACGCTGCTGCGCGAGCAAGCCGCACGGCGCGGCCTGCCCAGTTGTGTGCTCACCTTTGAGCCGCACCCGCGCGACTATTTTGCCGCGCTGCACCAGCAGCCTGCACTGGCACCAGCGCGCATCAGCACCTTGCGCGACAAGCTCCATGCCTTGGCCGCGCTGGGCATTGCGCAAACAGTCATCCTGCCCTTTAACGCCGCCCTTGCCGCCTTGTCGCCACAGCAGTTTGTGCAGCAAGTGCTGGTGCAGGGCTTGGGTGCGCGCTATATGTTGGCGGGCGATGATTTTCGCTTCGGGGCGCAGCGCCAAGGCGACTATGAGCAGCTTGCCCGCTTGGGCGCGGCGCATGGTTTTGAAGTGGCAGATATGCAAAGCTACGCCATGCAAGACTTGCGCGTAAGCAGCACCGCTGTGCGCCAAGCCCTGCACGCGGGCGATATGGAAGCCGCCGCGCGGCTTCTGGGGCTGCCTTACGCCATCAGCGGCCATGTGGTGCATGGGCGCAAATTGGGGCGCGAGCTGGGCTGCCCTACGCTGAACCTGCGCTTTAGCCACTGGAAGCCCGCTGCCAGCGGCACATTTGTGGTGCAGGTGCATGGTTTAATAGATGGCGCGGCGGCAGGTTTGGCAGGCGCAGTTGAGGGGCAAGCCGCGCCACTGCAAGGCGTAGCTAATCTGGGCATACGCCCCTCGATTGACCCGCACGACATCAACGGCGGGCGCGTGTTGCTAGAGACGCATTGCCTGCAATGGCCAGCCGCTTTGGGCAGCAACGGGGGCTACGGTAAAATCGTGCGCGTGGAACTACTGCACAAACTACACGACGAGCGAAAATACACCAGTCTGGCCGCCTTGCAACAAGGCATCGCGCAAGACTGCGCTGATGCACGCCATTGGTTTGCTGCGCAACGCATATAACAATTTAAGCAGAAGCTGCCACACACAACCAAAACCATCAGATACCACTTCGTGCTAACATGTTGGCACGAAGGAGGTGCATCATGCCAAATGTAACCGAAAAAACCAAAGCATTCAAAACCCGCCAGTTTATGGCGGGCAATTCTCCAGCTGTGCGCATTCCTGTAAGCATGGCCTTTGAGCACCAAACCGAATTGTTTGTAACCCGTGTGGGCGACCGCATTATTGTTGAGCCACAAGCGCCTAGCATGGCTGAATTACCCGCCTTGCTGGCTGCATTGGCGCCACATTTCAACCCAGAGCGGCTTGATGTGGAAGACCAGGAGCGCGACTGGTCATGATGCAATTCATGCTTGATACCAATATTTGCATTTACTTGATCAAGGCGCATCCACCCGCGGTATTAAATCGGTTTGCACAATTTCGCAAAGGCGAGGTTGTAATAAGTGCCGTAACCTGGGCAGAACTGTGTGCAGGCGCGGGCAAAGATGGTGCAGAGATGGTGCAAAATTTGCGCCGCGTGCTTGAAGTTGCAGATTTTGATACGCAAGCGGGCGTGCGCTATGGTGAATTGACTGCATTACACCCGAATCGTAAAAAATCTTTCGACCGCATGATTGCCGCGCACGCGCTGGCGCTGGATGTAACACTGGTCAGCAACAACACGGCAGATTTTGCGATCTATGAAAATAGCGGTTTGCGGTTGGATAATTGGGTGTCTGATTAACAAAACCAGTGATGCTGTTGCAGCTCCATTTTGAGCCGCTTTTCTGCTTTTAACCCTTTTACAGCTGCCTTGACAGGCGGCAATGAACAAAGAACTTTCATGTCTTCCGCACCAAAAATCGATTACCGCGCCACCCTCAACCTGCCCGACACCCCTTTTCCCATGCGGGGCGAATTGCCCAAGCGCGAGCCAGATTGGGTCAAACAATGGAACGAGGGCGACTTGTACCAGCAGCTTCGCGCCGCGCGCAAAGGCAAGGAAAAATTCATCCTGCACGACGGCCCGCCCTACGCCAACGGGCAAATCCACATCGGCCACGCTGTAAACAAGGTGCTCAAAGACATGATTGTCAAATCGCGCCAGTTGCAAGGGCTTGATGCCCACTACGTGCCAGGCTGGGACTGCCACGGCCTGCCCATTGAAAACCAGATTGAAAAGCTGCACGGCCGCAACTTGAGCCGCGACGATATGCAGGCCAAAAGCCGCGCTTACGCCACCGAGCAAATCGCGCAGCAAATGCTTGATTTTCAGCGGCTGGGCGTGCTGGGCGACTGGAAAAACCCCTACAAAACCATGAATCCGCGCAACGAAGCCGACGAAATCCGCGCCTTCAAGCGCGTCATTGAGCGCGGCTTTGTGTACCGTGGCCTAAAGCCCGTGTACTGGTGCTTTGACTGTGGCTCGAGCCTTGCCGAGTTTGAAATCGAATACGCCGACAAAAAAAGCGACACGCTGGACGTGGCGTTTGAAGCCGACGATGCCAAGGCGCTCGCCACCGCCTTTGGCCTGCCCGCCTTGCCCGACGCTGGCAAGTCAGCGTTTGCCGTTATCTGGACGACGACTGCCTGGACGCTGCCCGCCAACCAGGCCTTAAACGCCCACCCCGAGCTGGATTACGCGCTGGTCGATACCCCACGCGGCTACTTGGTGCTGGCCGAGTCGCTGGTAGAAAAATGTCTGGAACGCTACCAGTTGCAAGGCAGCGTGGTTGCCACCGCCAAGGGCGAGAAATTGGGCGGTCTTAACTTCCGCCACCCGCTCTACAGTGTGGACGCGGGCTACAAGCGCTTTGCCCCTGTGTATCTGGCAGACTATGTGAGCGCCGAAGACGGCACAGGCATGGTGCATTCATCACCAGCTTACGGTGTGGACGACTTTAACTCTTGCGTGGCGCACGGCATGCGCTACGAAGACATCATCAACCCCGTGCAGGGCAACGGGCGCTATGAAGATTCACTGCCCCTGTTTGGCAGCTTGAATATCTGGAAAGCCTGCCCGCAAATCATCGAAACACTGGCGCAAAACAACCGCCTGCTGGCTACCCAGCCCATCACGCACAGCTACCCGCACTGCTGGCGGCACAAAACGCCCGTTATCTACCGTGCTGCCGCCCAGTGGTTTATCCGCATGGACGAGGGCGAAGGCGTATTTACCAAAGACAAAGCCCCGCAAACCCTGCGCCAAACCGCACTGCAAGCCATTGAAGCCACGCGCTTTTACCCCGAAAGCGGAAAAACCCGTCTGCGCGACATGATTGCCAACCGACCCGACTGGTGCATCAGCCGCCAGCGCAGCTGGGGCGTGCCTGTGCCGTTTTTCTTGCACAAAGACACGGGCGAGCTGCACCCGCGCACCATGGAAATTTTGGACAAAGCCGCCGACATTGTGGAGCAAGGCGGCATTGAAGCCTGGAGCCGCGTCAGCGTGCAAGACATGCTGGGCGAGCAAGACGCGCCGCATTACACCAAAAGCACCGATATTCTGGAAGTGTGGTTTGACTCGGGCAGCACCTTCTGGCATGTGCTGCACGGCAGCCACCCCGAAAGCTGCCACGCCGATGCCGACCTTCACACTGGCGCAAAGGGCTGCGAAGCCGACCTGTATCTGGAAGGCCACGACCAGCACCGAGGCTGGTTTCACAGCTCGCTGCTGCTAGGCTGCGCCCTGTTTGATCGCGCCCCCTACTATGGCTTGCTCACCCACGGCTTTACCGTAGATGGCCAAGGGCGCAAAATGAGCAAAAGCGTGGGCAATATCGTGGCCCCGCAAAGCGTCAGCAGCAAAATGGGCGCAGAAATTATCCGCCTGTGGTGCGCCGCCACCGACTACACGGGCGACCTGAGCATTGACGACAAAATTTTGGCCCGCGTGGTAGATGCCTACCGCCGCA
>JAGONG010000002.1:37029-63747 GCA_017993135.1 Allobrachymonas sp. | reverse complement strand
GTCATAGTCATGGATTTGACTTTGTTTTGTCATATTACTTAGGCGCTGCTAATACTGCTGCTTATTGCGTTTTTGTGGTTTTTGCAACTGTTGAATTTTGCAGTTGTTTATTTTCTCTGTCAATCACAAATTTCAGCCATCGTTTGTTTAAGGCTTTACTTGGCGCAATATGGCAATGCTGTATGCGCGGCTGCGCCTAGGTTGAGCTTGTGCTCAGGCTGGGCTTGGTGCAATTTGCCTGTCTGCATGGGATTGCTGTTTGTAGCGACGCAAAAAACGGGCGTATTGCCCGTTTTCTGTTGCTGCTTTATTGCCGCTTTATTGCTGCTTTTTTAGGCGTTAAAGCTGCTGCGCCACCCAGCCTTGCACGCTGGCTAATGCTGCATCCAGCCCCGCGGGGTTGGTGCCGCCAGCCATGGCCATATCGGGCTTGCCGCCGCCTTTGCCGCCGACTTGTTGGGCAACAAAATTAACCAATTCCCCAGCCTTGATTTTGCCAATGCTGTCTTTGCTTACGCCTGCTGCCAACTGCACCTTGTCGCCATCTACTGTGGCCAGCACAATGGCGGCGGTTTTGAGCTTGTCTTTGAGTTTGTCGAGCGTTTCACGCAAGGTTTTGGCGTCTGCGCCGTCTAGCCTTGCAGCCAGCACTTTGATGCCTTGCACATCTGCGGCCTGTTGCAGCAGTTCGTCGCCTTGCGATGAGGCCAGTTTGCCTTTGAGGGCGGCGATTTCTTTTTCCAGCTCTTTCATCTGGCTGTGCAATTGGCCGATGCGCTCGGGCATTTCGGCAGGTGTTGAGCGCAAGGCCGAAGCGGTTTGCTCTACCGTGCCTTCAAGCTGCTGCAAGTAGCCCAATGCGCCGTTGCCAGTGATGGCTTCAACGCGCCGTATGCCTGAGGATACGCCGCCTTCGGCCACGATTTTAAACAGGCCAATATCGCCCGTACGCCGCACGTGGGTGCCGCCGCACAGCTCGACCGAGCTGCCGATGTTGAGCACGCGCACTACGTCGCCGTATTTTTCGCCAAACAGCATCATGGCACCAGTGGCGCGGGCGGCTTCCATGTCCATGAGTTGCGCTTGGGTGCGGGAGTTTTGCAGAATTTCGGCATTGACTTGCTCCTCAACCTGGCGAATTTGCGCGGCTGTAACGGGTGCATTGTGGGTAAAGTCAAAGCGGGTGCGCTCGGGTGTGACGAGTGAGCCTTTTTGCTGCACATGGCTGCCCAGCACATCGCGCAGGGCTTTGTGCATGAGGTGGGTAACGCTGTGGTTGCGCGTGGTGGCGCTGCGCGTGGTGGGGGTGACGTGGGCGCTGGTGCGGTCGCCTACGCGCAGTGTGCCTTGCTTGAGTGTGCCGTGGTGGCCGTAAACATCGGCCTTGATTTTTTGGGTGTCAGTCACGGCGAAGGCTACGCTGGCGTGGGGCAGGCCGTTGGCAGCGAGCGCAAGAGGGGCGGCTTGGCTGCATCCGCACCCGCAGGTGCTGGCTTGTGCGGCAGGTGCAGGGGCTTGGCAGTCTACGCAAATCCAGCCCTGGTCGCCCACTTGCCCGCCGCTTTCGGCGTAAAAGGGTGTGGTGTCTAACACGACTACGCCATCTTGCCCCGCTTGCAGTTGCTGCACGGGCTCGCCATTGGCGTAGAGTGCTACCACTTGGGCGGTGGCTTCTTGCAGGTGCTCGTAGCCTGTGAAGGTGTTGGCTGCGCCTTCGTAATCGAGCAGCTTGTCCATTTTGAATTTGCCTGCGGCGCGAGCGGTGTCTTTTTGCTGCTGCATGGCGGCGTCAAAGCCTGCTTCATCAACGGCAATGCCGCGCTCGCGGCATACGTCTTGCGTCAGGTCTAGCGGGAAGCCGTAGGTGTCGTGCAGCTTGAAGGCAAGTTCACCCGAAAGTTGCTGGGTGCTGGGTTGCGCGTTTGGTTGCGCCTGTTGCATATCGGCAAAAGCGGCTTCAAGCAGGGCTATGCCGTGCTCCAGTGTTTCAACAAAGCGCTCTTCTTCCATTTGCAGGGCTTCGGTGATTTGCGCTTGTTGCTCGCGCAGACGCGGGTAGGCATCGCCCATCAAGGCCACCAAGTCGGCTACGAGTTTGTGGAAGAAGGGCTTTTTCTGCCCGAGTTTGTAGCCGTGGCGGATGGCGCGGCGGATGATGCGGCGCTGCACATAGCTGCGGCCTTCGGCACCCGGCAGCACGCCATCGCTGGCCAAAAACGCGGTGGCGCGGATGTGGTCGGCAATGACTTTGAGCGAGGGGTGGTTCAGGTCGGTGCAGCCTGTTTCGCGGGCGGCAGCTTTGATGAGCGCGGCAAACAGGTCAATCTCGTAGTTGCTGTGCACATGCTGCAAAATGGCAGCCAAACGCTCAAGCCCCATGCCTGTATCTACGCAGGGTGCGGGCAGCTTGGTCAGGCTGCCGTCGGCGTGCATTTCAAACTGCATGAACACGTGGTTCCAGATTTCGATGTAGCGGTCGCCATCTTCATCAGGGCTGCCTGGGGGGCCGCCTGCAATGTGCGGGCCGTGGTCGTAGAAAATTTCGCTGCACGGGCCGCACGGGCCTGTATCGGCCATCATCCAGAAGTTGTCGCTCTTGTAGGCGCCGCCTTTGTTGTCGCCAATGCGAATGATGCGCTCGGCTGGCAGGCCGATGACGTTGAGCCAGATGTCGTAGGCTTCGTCGTCGTCTTTATATACGGTGGCTGTCAGGCGCTCGGGCGGCAGGCCGTAGACTTGGGTGAGCAGCTCCCAGCCCCATTCAATGCTTTCTTTTTTGAAGTAGTCGCCAAAGCTCCAGTTGCCCATCATCTCGAAAAAAGTATGGTGGCGCGCGGTGTAGCCTACGTTTTCAAGGTCGTTGTGCTTGCCGCCTGCACGCAAGCACGCTTGCACGCTGGCTGCGCGCACATAGGGGCGCTTGTCTGTGCCCAAAAACACGTCTTTGAACTGCACCATGCCGCTGTTGGTAAACATCAGCGTGGGGTCGTTATTGGGAACCAGCGGGCTGCTGGGCACTACGGTGTGGCCTTTGCTGGCAAAAAAGTCCAGAAAGCTCTGGCGAATTTCAGCAACGGATGCGGGCGGTTTGGACATGAAAAAAAGCCTGTAGAAAAAGACGTAAAAGCAAAAAAGCTAAAGAAATGCCATAAAAACAAACGCTGCCATCAAGCGGCAGCAGGCATGCATATACGCGCATTATAAATTTTGGCAGCGAACATTACATCATGCAGCAAAGCAACACAAGCCGCGCCGCCATAATAGCTTTCGGCACAGAAAAATACACCGATGACTACAACAACCAACCCCTTAGCCCTCATTCAAGACAAAAGCCTGCTCAAAACCGCAGGCTATATCAACGGCCAATGGCGCACCAGCACCGCCCAGCTTGCCGTTACTGACCCCGCCACAGGTTACACCATTGCCCAGGTAGCCGACTTGGGCTGTGCAGATACCGAGCAAGCCATTGCCGCCGCGCAAGCTGCACTGGCCGCTTGGAGCAGCACCAGCGCCAAGCAGCGTAGCACCATACTGCGGCGCTGGTTTGATTTGCTGCAAGCCCACAGCGCAGACCTGGCGCGCATCATGACAGCCGAGCAAGGCAAGCCGCAAGCCGAGGCGCTGGGCGAAGTCAGCTACGCAGCCAGTTTTGTAGAGTGGTATGCAGAAGAAGCCAAGCGCATTGAAGGCGAAATACTGCCCAGCTTTAACACCAACCGCCGCCACCTTGTACTGCGCCAGCCCATAGGCGTGTGCGCAGCCATTACGCCGTGGAATTTCCCACTCGCCATGGTTACCCGCAAAGTAGCCCCCGCACTGGCAGCAGGCTGCACGGTCGTTATCAAGCCGTCTGAACTCACACCACTGAGCGCACTCGCTGCGGCGGAGCTGGCACACCGCGCAGGCGTGCCAGCTGGCGTGCTCAACGTCATCACCACCAGCCACAGCGCCGCCGTTGGGCAAACACTGTGTGCAAGCCCCACCGTGCGCCACCTGAGCTTTACGGGCTCTACAGAAGTGGGGCGCATTTTGATGGCGCAATGCGCCCCCACGCTGAAAAAACTCGCGCTTGAACTTGGCGGCAACGCACCTTTTATCGTGTTTGACGATGCCGACCTTGACCAAGCCGTGCAAGGCGCAATGCAGAGCAAATTCCGCAACGCGGGGCAAACCTGCGTCTGCGCCAACCGCTTTTACGCGCAAGCAGGCATTTACGATGCCTTCGTAGCCAAGCTGGGCGAAAAAATGCGCTCCTTGCAAGTAGGCAACGGCTTTGATGCCAACACCACCCAAGGCCCACTCATCGACAATGCTGCTCTGCAAAAAGTGCAAGCGCATGTGGCAGATGCCGTAGCCCTTGGCGGGCGCATTGCTGCTGGCGGGCAAGCCCTGCACGGGCAATTCTTTGCGCCCACGCTCATCGCCAATGCCAACCCCAACATGCTCTGCGCCCGCGAAGAAACATTCGCCCCTTTAGCCCCCGTATTTCGCTTCGAGACCGAAGCGCAAGCCATAGCCGCCGCCAACGCCACCCCTTACGGGCTAGCCAGCTACATCTACAGCCGCGACATGGCGCGCATCATCCGCGTAAGCGAGGCGCTTGAATACGGCATGGTGGGCGTAAACGTTGGGCAGTTTGGTAGTGAAAACACGCCTTTTGGCGGCATCAAGCAATCGGGCATGGGACGCGAAGGCGCACGCCACGGCTTGCAAGAGTATCTGGAAATGAAGCTGCTCGTGCTGGGTGATATTGCCAGCCAGCCTTAATACAGCGCTTTATACCAACCTCGGATAAAAATACCGCTTGCGCATCATTGACATGCAAGCGGCAATCCCTCTCTGCGCCTCTTGCTGCAAAGCATTCTCAGTTTCTACGCGGGAATGGCTATTTTCTGACTTCTCTCTTTTCAGAAAAACAAATCAGCGCACCCATAAGCATTTGAAAAAATCTAACGCCTCCATACCAAGGCGACACCCAACATCCACGCGCACGCCCTCGACGCACAAAACCCTTCCATTGCATCAAGCAACTGTCGCATAAAAATATCAAAAAGCGTCTTACACACGAAATAAACAAGACAAAAACGCGAATACATATGATTGTCATCTATCATCGCGCTGCCTATTAAGATGTTTTTATGAATCATCTTAATTTGCTCTTTAAGACAACAGGCTGCTTTTGACCTGTTTTGAATTTTTAACCTGTTCCCTCCTTAAGGAAACTGAATTTATGAAAAAAACTCTCATTGCTATGGCCGCACTGGCAGCCGCTGGCACAGTAGCCGCGCAATCTTCTGTAACTATGTATGGTCGCGTAAATACAGGCGCCTACTATCAAAAGAAAACTGAAACCCTTAGCGGTACAAAAACCACAACAACAACTTCAGGTTTTAGAAACAACCCCGCTGGCGGCGGTACATCACGCCTGGGCTTCAAAGGTTCTGAAGCTCTTGGCAACGGTTTGAGCGCGACTTTCCAGTTGGAAATGGGTTTTTGCGGTGCTACTGGTGTATTTAGTCCTGGTGAGACTTCCGTGGGTTTTAATCGCGGTGCCACAGTGGGCTTCAAAGGTGCATTTGGCGAAGTTAAAGTGGGTTATTCAGGTGATCCATTCTTTAACTTTGACGGTTCATACAAAGCAATTGATAATACCAGCGCTTTCGACAACAGGGTTAAAACAGCCTCTGGAAAAAATGCCGAATACAGAGGTCGCCATCCTGGAATTTTCTACAGCGGCACATTCTCTGATGTAACTGTTGAGGCAAGCGTTGGTCATAGCGGTGAAAACAAAAAAGAAACAGGCAAACCCGATACCAAAACAAACAGATCCACCTATGGTCTGGGCTTAGGCTATGCATCAGGGCCTTTAGCAGTAGGTGCGGCTGTGCAGTTTGATAAAGACAAAGGCACTACTGACACTACAACCACCAGCTATGGCATAGGTGCAACTTATGACTTTAACGTTGCCAAACTGTACGCCCAATACAAAGGCGGTAGAGTTAAAAATGATTCAAGTGCTACCGTCGACAAAGCCAATTACGACCAATATGCAGTTGGTATCAGCGCACCATTTGGCGCCACAACTCTTGCGGCCGAATATGGTTACAACAAAGGTAAACAAACCCATGATGCTGCAAAGACCACTTACAACGGCAATGTATTCTCTGTTAGAGCACAGTACCAACTCAGCAAGCGCACCAGCATCTATGCGCGTGCCGCTCAAAATGCCGACTGGAAAGTTAAAAGCGGTATCACCAAAGGCGATAAAGGCAACACCCGTCACGTTGGTGTTGGCTTAATGCACGCCTTCTAATTTATTTGGGCTGTCTTGAAAAAGCCAGTCCAGTAAATAGAGCTCTCGCAAGAGCCATTGAACTGAAAGGCTTTTTTGCAAGTTAAGCCTTTCAGCTCCTCTCCAAGTGGATTCGTTTATGCCCTGCTTTTGAAAAAAAGCAGGGTTTTTTGTTTTTGCTTCTTGCGCCTTTTGCCGAGTAGATGCGCATTTCTTTTGCTCAGTGCACAGCTTGCACTAAATTTTGCCATTGCGCGCATCTGTCCCCTACAATTAACCTTTTGCACTTTTGCAGGCGGCGCACCCAGGCCGCCTGTGCATTTATTGCGGAGCAATTTCCATGTCCCAAGCCACTGCACCTTCTGCCCCTAGCTCGCCCCATGTGATGAACACTTACGGCCGCTTGCCGATTGCGCTGTCACATGGCAAAGGCTGCCATGTGTGGGACGTAAACGGCAAGTGCTATCTGGACGCTTTGGGCGGCATTGCTGTCAATACGCTGGGGCACGCCCACCCCAAGCTTGTGCCCGCACTGCAAGAGCAAATCGGCAAGCTGATACACACTTCCAACTACTACCACGTGCCCTTGCAAGAGCAGCTTGCCGCCAAGCTGGCAGCGCTCTCGGGCATGCGCAATGTGTTTTTCTGCAACTCGGGTCTTGAAGCCAACGAAGCCGCGCTCAAAATAGCCCGCAAGTTTGGGCACGACAAGGGCATTGAGCGCCCCGAAGTCGTCGTGTTTGAGCAAGCCTTTCATGGCCGCAGCATTGCCACTTTAAGCGCCACCGCCAACCCGAAAATACAGGCTGGTTTTGGCCCGCTGGTTGAGGGCTTTATCCGCGTGCCACGCAACGATATTCCCGCCCTGCAACGCGCTACCGAAGGCAACCCCAACGTAGTTGCCGTGTTTCTCGAAACCATTCAGGGCGAAGGCGGCGTGCACGCCATGCAAGAACAATACCTGCGCGAGCTGCGCGCCTTGTGCGACCAGCGCGACTGGCTACTCATGGCCGACGAAGTGCAATGCGGCATCGGGCGCACGGGCAAATGGTTTGCCCACCAATGGGCAGGCATCGTGCCTGACGTGATGCCGCTGGCCAAAGGGCTGGGTTCTGGCGTGCCGATTGGCGCAGTGGTGGCTGGCCCCAAAGCCGCTGGCATTTTGCAGCCAGGCAACCACGGCACCACTTTTGGCGGCAACCCGCTTGCCATGCGTGCAGGCGTAGAAACACTGCGCATCATGGAAGAAGACGGGCTGCTGGCTAACGCCACGCAAGTCGGCGCTCACCTGAAAACCGCATTGCAGCAAGCCTTTGCGGGCATGCCCGAAGTGGTAGACATACGCGGCCAAGGGCTGATGCTGGGCATTGAGCTAGACCGTCCCTGCGGCGCTCTGCTGGCTATGGGCGCAGAGCGCGGCTTGCTCTTTAGCGTTACCGCCGAGCGCGTTATCAGGCTGGTGCCACCCCTTATCCTCACGCAAGCCGAAGCAGACGAAATTGTGCGCATTTTGTCTGCCTTGGTAAAAGATTTTCTGGCTGGCGCAAGCGCCTGATTGGCATCAGCACAATCAAGCGCAAGCAGCACCCGCGCCGCACCCATTACCAACCCAACCCTATTTCTGCCATGACCAGCACCATCAAACACTACCTGCAATTTGCCGACCTCACTGCCGACGAATACAGCCACATCTTGCAACGCGCGGCTTTTATCAAAGCCAAATTCAAGGCGTTTGAAAAATACCAGCCCTTTGCCGACCCCGACCGCACACTGGCGCTGATTTTCGAAAAAGCCAGCACCCGCACCCGCGTGAGCTTTGAAGCGGGCATGTACCAAATGGGCGGCAGCGTAGTACACCTCACCACGGGCGATAGCCAACTGGGGCGCTCCGAGCCGATTGAAGACAGCGCCCGCGTTATCAGCCGCATGGTTGATATGGTGATGATTCGCACCTTTGAGCAAAGCAAAATCGAGCGTTTTGCTGCGCACTCGCGCGTACCCGTTATCAACGGCCTCACCAACGAATACCACCCCTGCCAGATTTTGGCTGACATCTTCACCTACACCGAGCACCGTGGCAGCATTCGCGGCAAAACCGTTGCCTGGGTGGGCGATGGCAACAACATGGCCAACACCTGGCTGCAAGCCGCACAATTGCTGGACTTTACCCTGCACGTAAGCGCCCCCAGCGGCTACTGCATCGACCGCAACATTGCTGGCGTGGATGTGGGCGCAGGGCACGTCAAATTCTTTGACGACCCGCACGAAGCCTGCAAGGGCGCTGACTTGGTCACCACCGATGTCTGGACCAGCATGGGCTACGAGGCCGAAAACGAAGCCCGCAGCAAAGCCTTTGCCAACTGGTGCGTAGATGCCAGCATGATGGCCAAAGCCAAGCCAGACGCGCTCTTTATGCACTGCCTGCCCGCACACCGTGGCGAAGAAGTCACCGCTGATGTGCTGGAAGGCCCGCAATCCGTAGTCTGGGACGAAGCTGAAAACCGCATGCATGCGCAAAAGGCGCTGATGGAATACCTGCTGCTCGGTCGCCTGTAATTCTTTTACTGCCCCTTGCGCGGCGCAGTCCGCACGCGCTTGGTGTTTTTCATGCGCGATTGCGCCCAATAAAAAAACCGCTTTTTATGGCGGTTTTTTTATTGGGCGCAAATCAGTTGTTAGAAATTAGCGCATGACACAACAGACTCAAGCAATATGGCTGAATATTTTATCTTGCCAACTGCTCCAATCAAGCCTTGGTGCGTCAATATGACGGTTATAAGGCTGGTCGAAAATAATATGTTTCCACTTTGGCTGCTGCACACCAGTTACAACGGGCTTATCGTCAATGAGCACATCACCATTCACAACGGTTTTATCTTTGGTAACGATAATACGGTGCGTAAAATCAAAGCCCAAATGCTTTTCAACCCATTCGTATTTCTCAGCCACGCAATTGCGGTACTGGTTCAGTGGCGAAGTGCAAATGCGCACGTCATGCCCAAGCTCCAACAACCTTTGCACCGCTTGCAGTGCGCCTTCTATGGGTGGCAAATCTCTGAAAAACCCAGGTGCTGTGTAAATATCCTCAACCACGGGCAAAAGCTCTTTCTGATAATCGTCACGCAAATAAAAACTTTTTCGCTCCATCAGAGGTACAGGCGGCACCTCATCGCCCATTCGGCTTTGCCATTTATTATAAAAACCCTGCTCAAAATTAGCCAAAACACCATCTTGGTCAAGCAAAATAAGCATATTTACTCCATCAAAGTTATATAAGCAAAAAAATCATTGATGCAATTACATGAATCATTCTATATTCACATGATGCATATGCATTAGCCCAGCATTATTTCCATGCTTTGTTTGGGCTTCCCAGTGCAAATCAACGCTTCTTTAAAGGGTTTGCTGATTTATTCTTCATGCAAGAGAAAATCCAAAATACCACCATTCCCACGCAGGCAGTAATGACGGTTATTGCATTTTTATATCAAACTGCAATATATCATCGCTCCCTTAAGCGCTCCCTCAGGCTTTGCCTGTTTGCCGTTGCGCTGCTTCTGCCAGCGCAAGCAAGGCGTGTATGGCAGCCACTACCAGCGTTGAGCCGCCTTTGCGCCCCGTAATGCTTATCCAGGGCACTTCTGCCACAGCCTCAAGCAGCTCTTTGCTCTCGGCAGCCGATACAAAGCCTACGGGCATGCCCACAATCAGCGCGGGGCGCGCGCCTTCTTCGCGCACCAGGCGGATAAGCTCCAGCAAGGCCGTAGGCGCATTGCCCACACCCACAATCGCCCCTTCGAGCATACCGAGTCTATGCGCTTTGCGCATGGCTTGCACTGCGCGGGTGGTGTCTTGCGCGTGGGCGGCGGCAATTACATCTGCATCGCTGATGTATTGCTGCGTATCCATACCAAAATGCGCCAGCCGTGGTTTGGATAAGCCCACGCATATCATCTCCACATCGGCCACTATGCGCGAAGCCCCACCCAGCATGGCTTGCACGCCTGCTTGCACGGCTTGCGGGTGAAAGCGGGTGAGTCCGTTAAAGTCAAAATCGGCGTTGGCATGAATCATGCGCCGCACTATGGGCCATTGCTCGGCGCTGTAGCTGTGTGCGCCTGCTTCTTGGTCGATGATGGCAAAGCTGTCGTGTTCAATGGCGCGGCCTACGGCTGTGAGCTGCTCGGTTACGGTGTTGCTGTTGCTTGACGCGGGGCTGAAGTTGCTGTTGCTCATGTGGGTCTCTGCTTTGGTAGTTGCTTCTTTGTGGTTAAAAATTCGGGATGTGCTGATTGATTCTTCATGCAAACGAAATCCTAGAAAGTCGTCATTCCCGCGCAGGCGGGAATCCAGCGGTATTTGCTTTGCTTTGCTTTGCTTTGCTTTGCTTTGCTTTGCTTTGCTATAGGCATTTTCGCTTTTAGCTCCTGCTTTACCTTTTTGCACGGCCGCTTGCGCCCGTTGGTGCTTGCCTGCAAACAGATGCGCTTGCGGCTTTGCTGCTCTGACCCAGCCCAGCTCTTGCAAACTGTTTACTGGCTCTGCATACTCTTGGCGCGCTATCTTAATCGCTAGCTGCAAACTGTTGGGCGCGTATGGGCTTTATTGCCTTGGCTTTGCGCCAGCACTGTGCGCGTGCGCTTGGGGTGTTTTCTTTGCGCATGTGGCGCTGTTACGTTGTATCGCTTTAGGTGTCACAGGCTTGCTTCAACATGGTTTGCCCAAAATGGCGCTGCCATTGCGTTGCACCTGCATTGCGCCGTTTACTGGCCTGATAGCGCAATTACGCTGCGTTCCAGCATGCGGCATATTTCAGGCTCAAAGCCCAAATAGTTGCCTTGGGCAAATCGAATGTGCGGGTACTGCTGCTGCAACTGCTGTATTTGCAGCCCAATGCGTTGTATCAGCACGCCGTTGAACAGGTAGTAAGGCAGCACCACAATCTGCCGCATTCCCAGTTGCACCTGCCGCTGCACCACGCGCTCTAGCCTTGGCTGGGTGATACCCGTAAATGCCACATCAACCAACTCATGCGTGCCGCTTTCAAGCAGCCACCGCGCTATTTGGGCTACCTCGCCATTGGCGTGCCTGTCACTTGAGCCACGCCCCAGCAGTATCACCCCTGTGCTTTGCGGCTCAGGTTTGCCCAATGCCTGCATGCTTTGCTCAAGCCTGCGGCACAAGATTGCCAACACCTCGTCGCACGCGCCCAAATGCGGCGCACACACAAACTGCACTTGCCGATATTGCTGCTGCGCGGCTGCCAAGGCCAGCGGTATATCGCTTTTCACATGGCTGGCAGCATTGAGTATCAGCGGCAAAACCACCACCCGCACCCGTTCAGCCTTGCCCTGCTTGCACTGCTGCATGGCGTGGTGTGCGGCATTGGCCAAACCTGCGGGCAGCAGCACATCGGCAAACTCGATAAAACACAACTCGATATGCCACTGCGGATGTTGCAGCCGCCACTGCGCTGCAAACTGCTCAATTTCCGCATTGCCAGCAGGCTCGCGCGAGCCATGCCCGACTACAAGCAGCGTTGCCGCACTCATGCGTGCTTGCCTGTGTCTGCGCCCGTTGCAGCTTTTGCGCCAGTTGCGCCAGCATGTTCAGTTGCGATATTGCCCACTGCATTTTGCCCAGTTGCACCCTGTGCAGTTGCACCTGCTTCATCGGGCAAAGCGCCCGCGCTGGCGCGGCGGAAGCGATGCGTAAAGCTGGCATCGTAGAGCTTGGACTTGACCAGCTCAGGCCAATGGCGCGCGCCCAGCGCTGGGCTGGCAATAATCATGGCCTGACTCACCACGCCAGCGGCGCGGCACACATCTTTGATACTGGCTAGCGTCCCGCGCAAAACCTGCTCCTCCCCCGGCCAACTGGCCTTGTGTACCACCAGCATAGGCGCATCTTCTGCCCAGCCAGCCGCACGCAAGTCGGCCTGCACCTTGTGCAACAGCGTAATCGACAAATAAATGCACAGCGTGCAGTGGTGTGCAGCCAATTCGCGCAAATCTTCACCTGCGGGCATTGGTGTGCGCCCAGCCACGCGGGTGAAAATAACCGTTTGCGTCACCTCAGGCAAAGTCAGGCTCTCTACCGCTGCTGCCGCAGAGGCCATACCCGAAGTCACTCCAGGCACAACCCGCACAGGCACGCCAGCGGCATCTAGTGGCTGCACCATTTCAATCAGCGCGCCATACAGCGATGGGTCGCCCGTTTGCAGGCGAATCACCACCTCGTGCTTGCTTGCGCGGTCAATCAGCCAAGCGCAAATCTGCTCCAGCGTCATATCCTTGCTATCGCGCAGCTCACAGCTTGGAGCAGCCCAGCGCGTAGCGGCCACACTTACCAGCGAGCCAGCATACAAAATTGCACCCGCCTGCTCAATCAAAGCCTTGGCTTTAATCGTCAGCAAATCGGGGTCACCAGGCCCCGCCCCTACAAACCAAACAGTGCCAGCCATAAACCACTCTTGAAGAATCTGCAAATTAAAAATGCCGCATCAAGCGGCTTGTTATTTCAGTGCATAGCGCATTGTGCAATGTGCATGCAACATCAGGCAGCATGATACTGCATATTAAAAACCCGCAAAGCCACGCAGCGCCATAGCAGACACAAAAAAATCGCCCGATACAGTTTGCATCGGGCGATTATCGCGAAATTCAAATCATTGTGGCAATGATTTATGCGGCGTCTTCAGGCCAGAATTTCAGCAGCGGGAACAGGAACAACCAGCCTGTCAGGTTGAATGGGAATGTGAATGTCGGAATAGCAAAAATGCCACAGACAGACTGCATAGCGCCATGCACAACCACTGTTACGAAAATCGACAGCACAGCGTAAATGAAAGTTTTTGGACCAGCTTTCATGAATACGCAGCCAACGGCAGGTGCAGTCAAGGCAGCAGTAAAGCCCCACAGACCGAAGTTCACAGCAGCCACATCAGCGCCGCAAGCATAGGCAAACCAGGCACCCAGAAAAGCACCCAGAGCAGTCAAGGCGAAGCACCAGATAGACTCCACAGCCAAAGCCACGAGGAAAATGATGCCTGCAACCCAGTCAGCTACAAACCAAACTTGGGAAACGCTGTTCAAACCAGCAGTAATGAAGTTAAAACCACCTTCGGGCAGAGGACCACCAGCAGAAGGGGGCAGACCAGTAATTTTCTTGGCATACAGCACAATCAGCCAGCAAGTCAGCACAAACGGGAAAGTAAATGCTGGCATTTTGTAGGGAGCCAGGAAGTTGGCAACAGCCATAATCACAATGGTCGAAACGGCAGAGCCAACGACGAGGAACAGCCACATCAGGGGATTAGCCGCAAGGAAGGTTGGCAAGCAAGCGCCCACCAGCATACCGTTGAAGCCATAAATACCGGCCTTCAGGTTGCCACGGTTGGCTTTAAGCAGGTAAGCCATAGCTGTAGAAACCATGGTACCGATTACCGAACCGATAGCCACTTCAAATGATGTACCGCCACGGGCAGCACCAACAAACATGGCAACAAAGTTCAGTAAACCAGTCAGGGGGTTATCCATGAAAATCACTTGGCCAGAACCGCGCAAAGTGACATCAATGAATTCCATAATCGGATTGCTATTGGCAAGCCGTGTCCAAGCATTGCCGGACGGAGCTGTTGCAGTATCTACCATCTCTATCTCCTTTATGTTTAAAAAATCCAGACTTCTGTCTGAATCAGTTTGGCCGCCACAGGTAAGGCGGAGGCAACCCCGCTCCCCGTACGACCTTCCTCACCACCGTCCAGAACTCATATATACGATCCCTGACGACTTTCACGTCTGCGCCAAGAACCTTAAATACAAGCCCTGCATCATTGGGCAATCGGCTAAGACCACTAGCCAACTGCTCCTTGACACTGAATTCTGCACCTATTTGTGCAAAAATTTCATCGGAAAAGTGTTTTTGTGTTAGCAAAACCACGTTGCCATATACGTCAAATCCCTGCATCATCCCGATTTGCTGCAAATCTTGCAACTTGGGGTTAATCACGAACTTTTCACAAAACAGCTCTTTATCTTGCTTGTCATAGGCACGAATGCAGCTTGAATACACATCAAAGCCGAAATATTCGTCCTCGCGGTGGTGAATACGCCCAGGCACCAGCACTTCGGAGTAAAGCACCGTTGCGTTATCACCCACCTCAATGCGCGTGTCAGTCAAGAAACGTGCATTTTTACAGGGAATAGTCAAATCGGGCATGTATTCCAGATACGCATTGTCTTTCACGCGCACTGTTTGCGCCTGTACCGCGTAGTTGGCATCCATTGCCTGAATTTTGTTGGCACTTTGTGTAGACACATATGCGCAGGCGTTTTCTTCAACCACCACTTCAATACTGTAGCGGTCGCCCTGCAGCATGCCGCCGCCCGTTGTGCAGATATACATGCAAGACATTTCAGGGATTTCTTCGTCCCAATGACGCGCTTTCAACGCCAGAAATGGTGCGCGTCGGTCTACGTCTTTCATCACGGTGCGCTTGCCGTCAATATCCAAATCCATACGGAAGCGGATAAAGCCGTTTTTACCCAGACCAGCACTCTTGAACTGTGCAGGCTCATCGCGGAACGCATCAAACTCTGCGGCATCTGTGCCCAGAGTTTGCGCACGGCGCCAAGGTTCGCAATCGCGCGGAATACTCTCACCGAGCCACTGTGTGGACTCAGGCAATGTTTTCAGAAAAGCGGCAAAATCTTCCTCGCTTATCAGCTTATCCCATGCCGCATACTTATGCGTAGCAGCCTCTTGCCCACTTTGCGTTTGTGCTGCAACAGGCTTGGCTGCAGCTTTCTTCACCGCAGCAACTGGGGCTGCAGAGCTCTTTTTTTCCTCGACTTTAGCCATCGACTTGGCCACGCTGGCCTTTTCCTTGGCTTTCGCGGCTGGTTTAGCAGCGCTGGTCTTTTCTTTATTTGTTTTCGTTGGCATTTCAACTTCGCCTATCTGGTTTTACAGAACCTGCCCTGTGGAGCATCCCCACAAGGCAGTCTCGGACAAGTTTCCTCAAGCGGCTTATTTGTCTGTGCGTGGCACGTCAAACAAGCAATCGCGATAAATCAACTCGGCCAACTCGTTAATGCCTTCGCCTGTTTTGCAGTTGGTAAACAAGAAGGGCTTGTCGCCGCGCATGACTTTGGAGTCGTTATCCATCACCTCAAGGCTGGCACCAACCATGGGAGCCAAGTCGGTTTTGTTGATAACCAAAATGTCAGACTGCGTAATGCCAGGGCCGTTTTTGCGAGGAATCTTCTCGCCAGCAGCCACGTCAATAACGTAGATGAAGAAGTCCACCAGCGCGGGGCTGAAAGTCAAAGTCAGGTTATCGCCACCACTTTCCATGATGACCAAGTCGGTATCAGGGAAGCGGCTTTCCATGTCTTCAACCGCAGCAATATTCATGCTGGGGTCTTCGCGCACGGCAGTGTGGGGGCAAGCGCCTGTTTCTACGCCCATGATGCGCTCTTCGGCCAAAATGCCTTTGAGCGTTCTTTGCACGTGTTTGGCATCTTCGGTAGTCACAATGTCATTGGTAATAATGACGATGCGAATGCCCATTTTCAGCAAAATGGGTGTAATCGCTTCAATCAGGGCGGTTTTGCCAGAGCCTACAGGACCGCCAACACCAATTCGGGTAATCTTTTTCATAATCGTACTTCTCGGTTAATGATAAAAAAATCAGTTCATAAACAGGCGCACATGCGCCTTGACGTGAATGGCAGCCAGCAAATCAACGACAGGCGCAAAGTTGGCCATATCTTCGAGTTTGCGGGTGGCCGCCATAGCGTAGTCCTCGGCAATCGTCTGATTGAGCTTGAACAAAATGGTTTGTGTATCAACGTGATCCACTCTAACCATACGCAAAGCCGCACTGAGGATAGCCATAGCTACACCATACTGGTGCACCATGAAACAGGCATCTTCAGGAATATCCAGTTCGGCAAAAATCAATGCCTGACACACTGGATAACAACCAGGCGTTTCGCCAGCGGTGACTTTTTCTCTCCATTGGCTCAACACTGGCGCACTGCGCGAGGCACCGATAACCTTGTCAGCCAACTCAATGAGCTTTCTGCCCGTACGCACCGTCATGGTGCGTGTTTCTTCGTTGAGCTTGCGGTTGTAGATAGCGCGGTCGGCTTTAAGCAAACCATCAATATCGGCCGCTTTGGCTGAACGGTAGGCATTAAGCAGCCCTACGCCATCACCTACCGAGGCTTGTTCCACGGCGGTTTTGACATAAGAATGCAAGCTCGCTGCATCGGTTACAAGGCCACGCTCAATGGCAGACTCCAAGCCGTGCGAAAAGGTAAAAGCACCTGTTGGCAAAGTAGAGTCGCCAAATTGCAAGGCGTGCATCCATTGCATCAACTGCGCTGTTGCAACACTGTCGGCAGCTTTAGTTGATGCGCCTGGTTTTGCGGCTTTTGCTACAGTTTCCATATCACTTATGCATGTTTGTGGTCGTGACCGCAACAGTCATCCTTGTCGCAGCACTCATCATGTGCATGCGCATGGCTGGTGCCGTCAGCATGTTGATGGGCATGGTCGTGACCATGGTCGTGGTTGTGATCGCAACAATCGCTCTTGCCACAGCACTTGTCATGGGCGTGGGCGTGGGCTGTACCGTCTGCATGCTTGTGAGCATGGTCGTGACCGTGCGCATGGTTGTGGTCGCAACAATCGCTCTTGCCGCAGCACTCACTATGGTCGTGAGCGTGTGCAGTGCCGTCAGCGTGCTTGTGGGTGTGGTCGTGTTGGTTCATAATATTTTCTCCTGATGTAAGTAGTTGATTTAACTGCATTTTTTGCAGAATCGCATTGTCTTCCAAAAGGAGAATCTTGGCTACTTATATGTTACTAATAAGCGTAAGCTGTGTATTAATGTTTATGTTCGCCGTGACCGTGATCATGCGCATGGCTGCAACCGCCGTGCTCGTGGGCATGGTCGTGTTTTGCTGCAACGTCGTGGTCTTTGTGGTGGGTTTTGCCGCCATCGTGGCTATGCATACCAGCAGGTATGGCGTGAGCGCCGTGGGCGTGGTGCGCTGCCATGGTGTCGGTTGAGCCTTGGTCTGCACCACCAAACAGCAAGCGTGCTTCGTGTGGCAGCAGGTAAGGCACTGCTGTTTCAGCAGGGTGGAAATCGTAGGTGATGTCGGCAAAAGCGTGCGTACGCATGACAGACATCATGACTTTCTTATCAACCGTTAGCGGCACAATGATTTTGTGATCGCGTACAACTGATGGCCAATGTTGGTTGCCCAATGCGTGACCCAACTCGAAGCACAGGCGAATCAAGTCTTCTTTTTCTTTTTTCATCAATTCCTGGATTTCGATAATCAGCACATCGCGCAGATTGATCTTGGCAACAAGCATCTGCTTGCTGGCTTCGTCATAGAAAAGAACGTCGCCATTTTTCAGGAAAGTGTTGCGAGGCAACGAAACCGCGATGTCATCACCATTTTCGCTAGTGCGGCGCAAACGGTTTTTTTGTGCGTCCCACTGGTTGAGCGCCAGATAATCTATTTGTGCTGTTTTAGCGCGTTCCTGCCATTGGGCGTCACTGGTATTTCCCAGTATGCTATCGATGATTCGCATTCTGCTCTCCTTAATTACAATACTTCGCAAAAATTGAGGGGTTTTTCGACAGAACCCGCATGCACTTTGCGGCACATGCGGGTTTTGCTCGGACTGTCCTTATACCAAGGCAGGTAGCTGCCTCGGTATAGAGGCAAGTCTGGATCAGCTGAAGAAGTACATCTGATTCAGTTTGCACTCTTTTGCTGGTGGCACTGTCAGGTGCACGCCATCAATAGTCACTGCAAATGTTTCAGGGTTAACCTGAATCACTGGAGCGTAGCTGTTGCGAACCATGTCTGCCTTGCTGATAGCGCGGCAGTTTTCAACAGCAATAACTTGCTTCTCCAGACCATAACGCTCTTTAATACCATTATTGAAAGAGGTTTTGGACACGAAGGTTGCGCAAGTCTGACCATTTGCACCACCCAATGCGCCGAACGAACGACGGTACATCAGCGGCTGGCAAGTTGGCAGAGAAGCGTTGGGGTCACCCATAACGGTGTAGTTGATTACGCCGCCTTTGATAATCATCTTTGGCTTGGCACCGAAGAACTCAGGAGCCCACAGAACCAAGTCAGCCATTTTGCCTGCTTCAACAGAGCCAATCACATGAGCAACACCGTGCGCGATGGCAGGGTTGATAGTGATTTTTGCAACATAACGCAGTACGCGGAAGTTGTCGTTGTCAGCTGCATCTTCTGGCAATTTGCCGCGTGCTTCTTTCATGAAGTGTGCAGTTTGCACGCAACGCTGCCAGTTCTCACCGATACGGCCCATGGCTTGGGAGTCAGAAGAGAATATGGAGATTGCGCCCAGATCGTGCAGCACGTTTTCAGCAGCAATGGTTTCCGAACGAACACGGCTTTCAGCGAAAGCAGCGTCAGCAGGAATAGCAGCGTTCAAGTGGTGGCAAACGCAGATCATGTCGAACAACTCGGCCTGGGTGTTGATACCGAAAGGCAGGCTGGGGTTGGTCGAAGAAGGCAGCACGTTCATGAAGCCAGCTGTACGGATGATGTCAGGAGCGTGACCACCGCCACCGCCTTCAGTGTGGAAGGTGTGGATGGTACGACCTTCAAACGCAGCAATGGAGTCTTCCACATAGCCGGACTCGTTCAGAGTGTCGGTGTGGATGGCAACTTGCACGTCGTACTCGTCGGCTACGCGCAAGCAAGCGCGGATAGAGTTAGGTGTTGTACCCCAGTCTTCGTGAATCTTGAGGCCAGCAACACCAGCTTCAATTTGACCAACCAGAGTAGCCTTACCAGCAGCTTGACCTGCAGCAGCTTGACCTTTGCCCAGGAAACCAATGTTCACAGGCATTGCATCAGAAGCGCGCATCATTTTTTCAATGTTGAAAGCGCCAGATGTAACTGTAGTTGCGTTGGTGCCGTCTGTAGGACCGAAGCCACCACCGAACAGGGTAGTAATACCACCAGCCAAGCCAGTGTCATCGAGCTGATTACAGATGAAGTGAATGTGGGTATCAATACCACCAGCTGTCAGGATCGCGCCGCTGCCGTTGATAACGTCAGTAGCTGGACCGCAGACCAGACCAGGTGTAACACCAGCCATTACGTTGGGGTTACCGGCTTTACCCAGACCAACGATTTTGCCGTCACGAATACCAACGTCTGCCTTAACAACGCCTTGCACAGCGTCGATAACAGTTACGTTGCTGATCAACAGATCAAGCACGCCGCTTGCACGCGTTGCAGTGTTGTCAAAGCCCATGCCATCACGCATAGTTTTACCACCACCGAACACTGCTTCGTCACCGTAGGCGTCGCCGCGCAGGTCTTTTTCAATTTCAACAAACAGGTTGGTGTCGCCCAGACGGATTTTGTCACCAACTGTAGGGCCGTACAGACCTATATACTGTTCACGAGATATCTTAGCCATAATGCTTTCCTCTCAATAATTGAGAATGCTTCTTTATAGAAACACTCTAAACACCATTCCAAAAATTACTTCTTGTCACTGAAACCAGCAGCTGCAAGGTTTCTCATGGCACGATCAAAGTCGGGGTTGTAACGGCTCTGACCTTCAGCGCCGACCCAGCCATCAACCAGATTGGCGAAGCCATAAACGATTTGCTTGCCAGCATAAGGAACCAGCTCAACCTCTTGTTCCATGCCAGGCTCAAGACGTACAGCAGTTGCTGCAGGAATGTTCAAACGCTTACCGAAAGCTTTAGCGCGATCCATCTCGATAGCACGGTTCACTTCAAAGAAGTGGTAGTGCGAACCGATCTGCACAGGACGGTCACCTGTGTTACGGACTTTGAGCTTGGTAACAGGACGACCTGCATTGATTTCAATCTCGCCTTTACCAGGAATAATTGCACCAACGCGGTTGGGATTAGTTGATCCGCCTCCAGACATGATGTTCTCCTTAAAAATAAATATATAAGTTCGCTAACTAAGGCTTACGATCACTGGATTGGATCGTGAACGGTGATCAGACGGCTACCGTCTGTAAATACACCTTCAACCTGAATCAGAGGAATCAGGTCAGCTACACCGTCCATAACGTCTTTTTTGCCAACTACTTTCTGGGAAGAAGCCATGACTTGTTCCAGTGTTTTGCCTTCGCGTGCACCTTCCAGAGCAGCGGCAGTAATCAGTGCAACAGCTTCAGGAAAATTCAGTTTCAAGCCTTTAGCTTTACGCTTTTCGGCAACAGCAGCCATATTGAAAATGACCAGCTTCTCGAGCTCTCTAGGCGTGAGCAACATAGGTACCTCCTATATTTCATCCACAAAATAAAAAAATGACACTGTGCAGATATAACTACTTCTCCACGCAGCGAGCATATTCTAACCATTACAAACAATGAACAGCAACACTTGCATATAAAAATTTCGCAAATTTTTACATCCAACTTTTCGCAGCAACTCTTATATCATTTAGATGATTAAAGAAAAAAATCTTATCTGACTTCTGCTTGCTGCTTTTTTTTGCCTAAAAATCATTTTTTTATCAATAAAAACAAGATGTTGCAAAAGCTTTCAAAGCCTGACACTAGCCACGACACTTCCTTAAATCTTGTAATCTTTGCGCAAAAAGACTCGAAAAAAAGTGACTTCTTTTCAATTCCCGATAAGGTCGTAAGGTTATTTTTACGATTAAATTTTTGTCACAGATTCGAAATAAAGTGATTTTCTAAAGTGCAATCCCTAAACTGCCTAGATATAATAAAAAATTGATTATTTATCTTATTATAAATATGATGTAGGCGTAATTATTTATGATAATCAGCTTGCTATTGCTTATAAATGCGCTTATTGCTTTTTATGCCACTTCTGTGTCAGCCAAATACGCCAGAATAGTTGAAGTGGCGCGCACTTTATCGCCGGGCGCCACCTGAGGCTGTGCCGTGACAGGCAAGTACACATCAACCCGCGAGCCAAAGCGGATAAAGCCGTAGCGCTGGCCACGGTGCAGCGTGTCGCCCGCTTTGACGTGGCACAGGATGCGCCGCGCAATGAGCCCTGCTACTTGCACAAGTGTGACTGTGACGGCGGGGCTGCTGGCTGTAGCTGGGGTGGTGATGACTACGGCGTTGCGCTCGTTTTCGAGTGAGGCTTTGTCAAGGTCGGCATTGACGAAGCTGCCAGGGAAGTATTGCACTTGCTGCACGGTGCCATCTACGGCGGCGCGGTTGCTGTGGACGTTAAATACGTTCATAAAGACGCTGATGAGGAGCGCGTCGCGGTTGGCGTAGGGGTCGCGCACTTTTTCGATTTTGACTATGCGCCCGTCGGCGGGGCACAGTACGGCGTTGGCTTGTGTGGGGATGGGGCGGGGTGGGTCGCGGAAGAATTGCACGACAAAGGCTGCTATCAACCACAAGGGCAGGGCTGCCCAGATGCCGTATGCGGCAGTGATGCCTGCGGCTAGCGCCAGTGTGCCGATGATGAAGGGCCAGCCTTCGCGGGCTAGCAGGGGGTGGGGGTAGGAGGGGTTGCTTGGTGCTGACATGGGGTTGCTGCGCTTCTAGGCGTTGTGTTTTTTGGATGCGGTGATGATAAGCGCAAATGCGCAGGGGGCTTGCGTGGTGCGGCGTGCCTTGGGCTGCTTTGCTTCAGTTAAAGCGCTACAGCCAATGGCCAGAAAACACCCGTTGGCGTTTGTTGGGTGGCTGATTTAGCGTTTGTTTGGGCAGCGTTGATTTATTCATTTAAAAGAGGCCGCAGAAAGTCGTCATTCCCGCGTAGGCGGGAATCCACAACGGCGCAACTGCTGCAATAGATTCCCGCCAACGCGGGAATGACGGGGGTTTGGGGCTTTTATACAAACTGACGTAAATCTGCGTTTCCAAAAATTTTTTTAGGCGCTTGGCAATGCCGGGCAGGCGGCTCAGGTGGCGGCTGGTGCTGCTTCGAATTGCTTGCCTATCAAACCCGCTAACGCAAACATATTTACGCTGTCTTGCCCAAGGATGGGGCGCAGTTTGGCATCAGCAATGATGGTGCGTTTGTCTTTGGGGTCTTGCAGGTTGTTGGCTTTGATGTACTCCCAGATTTTTTTCACGGCTTGCGGGCGGCTGGTAAGTTCTTCGCCTATGACGGCTGCCAGTGCTGCGCTTGGGCGCAAGGTGCCTGCAGCGGCTGCACGCGGCTTTTTTGGTTTTTCAGCTTTGGCGGCGGCTTTGCTACCAGTTTTTGCTGTCGCTTTCGCACTGGTTTTTGAAGTGCCTTTTGCTGCGCCTTTGGCTGTGCTTTTTGCGCCCCCGCCTGCAGCTGGTTTTGCGCCTGCACGCGGCTCAAAGGCGAAGGCGACTTTGGCTGCGGCTATGTCCCACACCAGATACGCCTTAAACGGGCGGCGGGTTTTGTTGGAGATAAATTTGTCGAGCAGGTCGGTTTTGCCGTGTTCGAGCAGTTTTTTGATTTGCTCGTGCGAGATGGGTTGCTGCAAGATGACTGTGCCTGTTTTGAAGGTGCAGCTTGGCTTGGGCTGGGTGGTGGTGGAGATGGCTTTTTGGCAGACGTAGTTGCCGCCGTGCTCGACAACCAGCGCGTGGCAGGCGGGGCATTGGCCAAGGGCTGTGGCGCCTGTTAAATCGACTGGCTCGGCGCTGTCGGCCGCGGCTTTTTCGCCAAAGTCGAATTCGAGTTTGTGGTTTTTGCTTTCTTCGTCGTAGACGATTTGCAGCTCGGCGGTAAACGGCCAGCCTGCTTTGCTGCGAAAGCCTTCCAGCGGGCCGATGCGGCGCTCGCGCAAGAGCTGCTCGACTTCGGGTGCATCGAAAGTGCGCCCGCCTGGGGTTTTGCTGATGGAAAAGCCGCAGCCTGTGGTGGCTTCGCTTGTTGTGCTTGCGGCGGTGCTTGTAGCGGAATCTGTGGCAGTTTGTACGGCTTGGGCGGCTTTGCCTACGCAGGCGTAGCGGCGGTAGTTTTCGCGCACTTCGCCGCCACAAGTTGGACATGGGGTGGTGAGGGTGGCGTAGTTGCCGGGCACGGTGTCGCGGTCAAACTCTTTGGCTTTTTGCACGATGCGCTCGGTCATGGCGGCAATTTCGCGCATGAAGGCTTCGCGGCTGAGTTTGCCTTGCTCGATTTGGGCGAGTTTGTATTCCCACTCGCCTGTGAGCTCGGGTTTGCTCAGTTCAACGACTTGCAGGCCGTTGAGCAGGGTGATGAGCTGAAAGGCTTTGGCGGTGGGGATGAGTTCGCGGCCTTCGCGCAGCAGGTATTTTTCAGCCAGCAGCCCTTCAATGATGGAGGCGCGGGTGGCAGGCGTGCCCAAGCCTTTTTCTTGCATGGCTTCGCGCAGTTCGTCATCTTCGATGGCTTTGCCTGCGCCTTCCATCGCGCCCAGCAGGGTAGCTTCGCTAAAGCGGGCAGGTGGTTTGGTTTTGAGGTCTTTGGCTTGGGCGTGCTCGGTACGTACCATTTCGCCCGCTTGCACGGGGACTAGCGTTTTGCTGTCTTTGGCTTCTTTGCTGCCGTCTTTCGCGTCTTTGCCGCCTTCACTTACCTCGGCTGCGGCTTCTTTGCCGTAGATGGCTAGCCAGCCCGGATTGACGAGCACTTTGCCTTCGCTTTTGAAGTGGTGGCCTGCTACTTGGCTGATGCGGGTGGTAACGGTAAATTCGGCGCTGGGGAAGAATACCGCCATGAAGCGGCGCACGACCAGGTCGTAGATTTTTTGCTCGGCTTCGGACAGTGCGCCAGGCTCTTGCAGGGTGGGGATGATGGCGAAGTGGTCGCTTACCTTGCTGTCGTCAAAGACGCGGCGCGTGGGCTTGATGTAGCCTTTGTCGATGGCGGTTTGCGCATGGGGAGCCAAATGGCGTTGGCTGCAAGCCGCCAGCATGGCAAAAGTTTTGTGGGCTACGCCTACATAGTCGGCAGGCAGGTAGCGTGAATCGGTACGCGGGTAGGTGAGTGCCTTGTGGCGCTCGTAGAGGCTTTGTGCCAGGCTGAGTGTGGTTTTGGCTGAAAAGCCGAATTTGCTGTTGGCTTCGCGTTGCAGGCTGGTGAGGTCAAACAACTGCGGGCTGGCCTGTGTGGTGGGCTTGCTTTCTTCGGTGACGTTGGCTGCCTTGTGCTGCACGGCTTGCGCTATTGCCTGCGCTTGCTCGCGGCTCCAGAGGCGGTCGGCTTTGGCTTCGGGGTCGTCAGTCTTTTTCCATTGCGGGTCGAACCATTTTCCTGCGTATTCACCTGCTTGCGCGGCAAAAGTGGCGTGGACTTCAAAGTAATCGCGGCTGACAAAAGCGCGGATTTTTGCTTCGCGCCCAACCACAATGGCCAGCGTGGGCGTTTGTACACGGCCTACGGTGGTGAGAAAAAAGCCGCCATCGCGCGAGTTAAAGGCTGTCATGGCGCGGGTGCCGTTGATGCCTACGAGCCAGTCTGCCTCGCTGCGGCTGCGGGCAGCGTCAGCCAAGCCTTGCATTTGCTCGGCGCTGCGCAGGCGCTCGAAGCCTTCGCGCACGGCTTGCGGGGTCATGCTTTGCAGCCACAGGCGGCGCACGGGTTTGCCCAGCGGCTTAGACCCGCCCGCGTATTGCTCAATCAAGCGAAATATCAGCTCACCCTCGCGCCCCGCGTCGCAGGCGTTTATCAGCTCGGTAACGTCTTTGCGCTTGGCTTGTTTGACTACGGCGCTTAGGCGCGATTTGGTTTTATCAACGGGTTTGAGCTCAAAGCGCGGCGGTATAACGGGCAGGTTGGCAAAGCTCCATTTGCCGCGTTTTACGTCGTATTCTTCTGGCGCTTGTATTTCAAGCAAGTGGCCAACCGCACTGGTGACGATGTATTTGTCGTTTTCAAAATGGTCGTCGTGCTTGCTGAACGCGCCCACAACGGGGGTGAGGGCACGTACGATGTCTTGTGCTACCGAGGGTTTTTCGGCGATTACCAATGCTTTGCTCATGGTCTGGTTTTTCTCTGGTGTGTGTATCTGGTATGTGTTTCTGGCATGTATTTGGCAGCGCGGGCGCGGTGGTGCAAGTTGCGATTGTGTCCATCTAAAATGCCACTTTATTCAGGCGGCGGTGGTTTAATTGCACTGCATTGCAGTTTGCTCACATTTGCTGCTTCTTTTTTATAACTTAACACATCCTTGGTGTAATGTGCGCTTTTTGGCAAAGGCGCATCAGGATATTTCATGCACTCATTGCAACTATCGTGGCCCCAAGAGGCTATCTCGCAAGCGCTTAGCCCTTTTTGGCCCGAGTTTGTGGTGGAGGCTGTGCCGCAGCTTGATTCAACCAATACCGCGCTGCTGGAGCGCGCGCGTAGCGGGCACACCATGCCCGTGTTGCTGGTAACCGAAAAGCAAACCGCTGGGCGCGGGCGCATGGGGCGGCAATGGCATAACACGCAGCCTGCGGGTGGCATGTTGGCTTTTTCGCTTGGGCTGCCGCTGCCAGCGTGCGATTTATCGGGCTTGTCGCTGGTGGTGGCGTGCAGCGTTGTGAATAGTTTGGACGCGCAGCAGCGCCACGGCTTGCGCATCAAGTGGCCCAATGATTTGTGGCTGGACAGCAGCAAGCTGGGCGGTATTTTGGTTGAAATATGCTCGCAAGGTGCGCAACGTTATGCGGTGATTGGCGTGGGCATCAACATAACCGAGCCTTTGCCCTTGCCGCCTGCCGCAGCCAACCAGCCTACACAGCAGCCGCCCGCATGGGTGCAGCAGTTTGCCCCGCAAGCGTCTGCGCCTGATGTGCTGGCGCTGGTAGCTGCACCGCTGGCGGCGGCTGTGCACCAGTTTACCCAGCGTGGTTTTACCCCTTGGCAAAGCCGCTTTATGGCGCGTGATGCGTTGGCAGGGCAGGCTGTGCGCTTGTCTGACGGGGATACGGGTGTGGTGCAGGGGGTAAACGCGCAAGGCGCGTTGCTGCTGCAAACGGCGCGTGGCGTGCGCACGGTATTGAGTGATGAAATCAGCGTGCGCCCGCAAGGGCTGTGTTAATGCCGCGCGCATACTGCGCTCTGGCGGCGGGCGCGGCTTAAAGAGGCGCACAATGGCGGATGTTGAGGTTGGTGTTGCCGAATTGTGCAGAGTTGCTCCGATTTGGATAAAAGGAACGGTTTATGTTGCGTTGGATTGTGGGTGTGCTGCTGGTTTTAAATGTGCTGTTTTTGGCTTGGTCGCAGCATTGGTTGGCGCCGCTGGGTCTGCACCCTGTGTCAGCCAGCGAGCCTGAGCGCCTTCAGCAGCAAATACGCCCCAGTGCGCTTACGCTGCAAAAAGATACGCCACAAAATGCGCCTCCGCCAGCCAGCGATGCGGCGGCCGATGGCGCAGAAAACGAGGATGTGCAGCCTGTGGACTGATTGGCTACGCCTGCCAATCGGCAAAGCAGCA
>JAGONG010000002.1:4045-36929 GCA_017993135.1 Allobrachymonas sp. | reverse complement strand
CTGCTATTGCTTGCGCAGCACGTAGCCTTTGTAGGCGGCGGGGTCGATGTCTATATCGGTGCTGCCAGGCAGGCGCTGGGCGGTGTTGTTGTGGATGAGTAAACGCGCGTTTTCGTCTTTCGATGCCAGTGTGATGATGCGCCCTGTTTCGTCCCATTGCAGGCGGCCTGTGCTGCTGATGGTGTAAGGCTGGCCACGGCGCAGCACGGTGGTATCAAGCTGGTAGCTGTTGTTGGGTTGCAGGGTGAGCGTGAGTTGCTGCTCGGTGCAGTTGGCTGCGGCCGGGCATGGCACGGTGCCGCTGTATGTGCCTACCCAGCCCACTGCGGGTTGTGCAATACGCGCGGGTGCGCGGCGCTGCTTGGCTGGCGGGGTAACGGGGGCGGGCGGGGTGCCGCAGCCCGCCAGCAAAGCGGCTGCCAGTGTGCCAGCGGCTAGCAGCGCGTGGGGTTTGGTGAAATAAGCAGGTTTGGAAGAAGGCTTGATATCAGGCTTGGTCATACGTGCACTCTTGCAATTGAATCTTTTGATTCTAGAGCACTGCTTGCTTGTCTTGCCGTCTGTGCCTTTGTGTTACTACTCTGGCTGGTTGCAGAGCAAGTCGTGCAGGGCGGCTTGTAGCAAGGGCAGGTTGGGGGCGGGTTGCAGTTGTGTGGCTAGTGTTGCCAGTGCGGCTGCGCCTTGGGTTTTCAAGCTGGCTATGGCGGCAGCGGCTTCGCGCGGGTTGGCAAAGCCTTGGCTTTGCAGCAAGGTTTCGCCATTGGCGGCAGTTAGTTTGAAGTAAAACAGGCCGTCTGGCTCGCGGTATTGCTTGAAGCTGGGCAGGGCTGTTTTGGGGGCTGCTGCTGTTGATGCTGCTGTGCTGCTTTGTGCCAGGCTGCGCAGGCCTACGGCAGAGCGCAGTTGGCGCATGTAGGGGGTGGCTTCGGCGCGGGCTTTTTCTGCGCCTTGCAGCAGTATGCGCTCGACTTGGGCGGGGTTGGCGATGAGTTCGGCGTAGTGCGCGCGCATGGGGGCTATTTCTTGCTCGATGCGCTCAAACAGGGCTTGTTTGGCTTCGCCCCACGCTATGCCTTGGGCAAAGGCTTGGGCAAAGGCGGCGGTTTCTTCGGTGCTGGCAAAGGCGCGGTAGATTTGAAACAGGGCACTGCCTTCGGTGTCTTTGGGCTCGCCTGGAGCGCGTGAGTCGGTGACGATGGAGGCGATTTTTTTACGCAGTTCTTCGCGCGGCACGAATAGCGGGATGGTGTTGTCGTAGCTTTTGCTCATTTTGCGCCCGTCTAGCCCGGGCAGCAGGGCAACGTGCTCGTCTACCTGCGCTTCGGGCAGCACCAGCAAGTCGCTGCCATAGAGGTGGTTAAAGCTCGCTGCCATGTCGCGTGCCATTTCAAGGTGCTGGATTTGGTCGCGCCCAACGGGTACTTTTTGCGATTTGAACATGAGAATGTCTGCCGCCATGAGTACGGGGTACATGAATAGGCCAGCGGTTACGCCGTCGTCAGCTTCTTGTGCGGCTTCGGTGTTTTTGTCTACGGCGGCTTTGTAGGCGTGGGCGCGGTTGAGCAGGCCTTTGCCGCAAACGCAGGTCAGCAGCCAGCACAACTCTGTGATTTCGGGGATGTCGCTTTGGCGGTAGAAGGTGACGCGCTCGGGGTTAAGCCCCGCTGCCAGCCAGGTGGCGGCAATTTCTAGCGTGGAGCGCTGGATGCGCGCTGGCTCGCCGCATTTGATGAGCGCGTGGTAGTCTGCCAAAAAGTAGTAGCTGCGCACATCGCTGCGCAAGCTGGCTTGTACGGCGGGGCGCACCGAGCCTACGTAGTTGCCCAGATGGGGCATGCCTGTGGTGGTGATGCCTGTGAGGTAGCGTTGTGGTTCTGTCATGGTTTTTTAAAAACTATCAAGATTTTTGTTTGTAGTATTTGCGGAAAAATTGTGCGTGCCTGCTGGTATTGAGCGCCGAGAGCAGCACCGCCGCCATCACCAGTGCGCCGCCGAGCAAGATGCGCCCGCTCAGGTGCGCGGCACCCAGTAAAGAGGAAGATATGGCGGCAAATGGCACTTCAAGCGTCATGAGCAGCGATAAGGTATGCGGCGGCATGCGCGATGCGCCGTACTGCATCATCACATTGCAGCTAATCAGCGTCAGACTAAGCAGCACCAGCACCAATGGCCACTGCCAGCGCAGTGCAGGCAGCGGCGCAATTGTGCCCGTGCCCAGCAAAAAAGAAACAGAAATAATTATTGTGCTAAAAGCCACGCCGCCGCCAAACATGGCAAGCACTTTAGACATGGCTGGCACTTCGCTCATGCGGTTAAGCAAGGTGCTGGTGCAGGCAAATGTCATGCCGCTTGCCAGTGCCAGCATATCGGGCAGGCTACGTGGCACGGGCAAAGAAAAACTGCGCCAACCACTGCCTTCGGGCTGCAACACCAGCACCACGCCGCTTAAAGCCAGTGCTACGCTGACAAAGGCTGTCGAACTGGGTCTTTTTTTAAACAGCAACCACGACAGCAGCAGCGACCACACGGGCATCAGATACATCAGCAGCACTACGCGCATCACGTCGCCAATGCTTACTGCCCAGTTAAAGCAGGCATTGGTTGCGCCCGAGGTGAGCATCATCAGCCACAGCAGCTTGTGCTTTTTAAATGCCTGCAAAATACCAGGCCGCCAAAGCAGCAGCACCGTAATTGCTGCGCTGTACGAAAGCAGCGTAACCCACAAGGCATGCACGCCAAAATCGCGCAGCAAGTGCACAGGCCACCACAGCACGCCCCACACTAGCGCATTGAAAGCAATTGCCAGTGTGGGCAACAAGGAGGAGCGGGTTTGCATAAAAAGGCAGTTTAAAAAGGTAGCAAGAGCCGCTTAGTGCCCGTGCAAATCATCGTTACGCGCCTGCTCCAGCAAACGCTCTATTTCGGCAGGGTGTTGTGCCAGATTGTGTTTGTGCCACCACTGAAACAGCACCATGCAACCTGCCACCAGCAGCCCAAAAAACGCCACTGCGCCATACACGCCAATGCCGCATTTGGTGATAAAGCTGTATGCCACGCCCAGCCCCAAGATGGCAGCTTGCTCATTGAAGTTTTGCACCGCAATGGAGCGCCCTGCACCCATCAGGCTATGCCCACGGTGCTGTAGCATGGCATTCATGGGCACCACCAAAAAGCCGCCCAAGCCGCCTAGCATGATGAAAAAAGGCACTGCCAGCCACAGCGTTTTAATGGGTATGAGCAGCAAAGTCACCAGCCCCATGGCAATGCCCAGCGGCATTACGTCCAAAGCGCGCTCTAGCCTGATGCGTGAAGCCCACACTGCGCCCAGCGCCGTGCCAATAGCCACCACCCCTTCAAGCGTGGCGGCTTGCGGCTCGGTGTAACGCAATGCCGCTGCTGCCCAAGCCAACACCAAATAGCGCAAATTGCCACTTACGCCCCAAAACAAGGTGGTGCTTGCCAAAGAAATTTGCCCGAGTTTGTCTTGCCAAAGCAGCTTGTTGCATTGCCAAAATTCGGGCAACAGGCTGAAAATATTTTTGGGCAAGGGTTGCAAAGGCGCATCGGTGCGCGGAATGCGGGTGTTAATCACCGAAGCGAGCAGGTAAAACACCATGATGACGGCAATCGCCAGCTTCGGTGGCGAGCTGATGTGGCGGTCGATAAAGTGGTGCTGCAAATCCATCTGTAGCAGCAAATCAAACAAATGCGGGTGCATTAGCATGCCGCCTACAACTGCGCCCAAAATGATAGAAACAATGGTTAGCCCTTCAATCCAGCCGTTGGCTTTAACCAGTTGCGAAGGCGGTAGCAGCTCAGTCAAAATGCCGTATTTGGCTGGCGAATAGGCAGCAGCCCCCAGCCCCACTACCGCATAGGCGGGCAGCGGGTGCGCTCCTAGCAGCATCATCAGGCAGCCCACAACCTTGATGGCGTTGCTAAAAAACATGACCCTGCCCTTGGGCAAAGAGTCTGCCACTGCCCCCACAAAGGGCGCAAGCACCACATAAAATACCGCAAAAATCGGCACCAATGCAGCTTTTTTCCAGTCTGGCTCGTGCATGTAGCGCAACAGCGCCACGGCAGAGATAAAAAGCGCGTTATCGGCCAGCGAGCTGAAAAACTGCGCCGCCATGATGGTGTAAAAACCGCGCTTCATGGGCAAGCCTTTGGTGTTTTCAAACTGGTAACTATCTGCTGCTTCAAACCGTACCGTCCTTACTTTCTTTCGCGGCGCTTTTGCTGTGCGCCACTTTGAAAGCTGTTACTCTGCAAAAAAGAGCAAACAGCGCCCGACAAAACTATGCATGTTACACCCACAAGGCTACATCTCCCGCATATCTGTAACATGGGACAATACCAGCCATGCTAATTTCTGCATTTCACCCCCACATTTGCGCAAGCGGTGCAGCCATCTCTGACGCTGCTATTGAAGCTGCCATTTCACAAGCCGCCATTGCCCAAGCTGCCGAGCTGCTCGCACAAGGCCAGTTGCTGGGCTTGCCCACCGAAACGGTCTACGGCTTGGCTGCGCGTGCCGACTGTGATGCAGCCGTCGGGCAAATTTTCACCACCAAAGGCCGCCCTGCCGCGCACCCGCTGATTGTGCACGTTGCCGACGCACACGCCGCCAGCCACTTTGCAGCCGATGGCTTTTTAGAGCAAATACCCGACTACGCCGCCGCCCTGATGCGCGCCTTTTGGCCCGGCCCCTTAACCGTTATCGTGCCACGGCGCAGCGGCATGGCAAACGCGGCAGCAGGCGGGCACGCCACCATAGGCCTGCGCTGCCCTGCGCACCCTGTCGCGCAAGCACTACTGCGCCAGCTTGCCAAGCAAGGCATATACGGCTTAGCGGCTCCCAGCGCCAACCGCTTTGGCCGCGTCAGCCCCACTACGGCGCAGCACGTTGTAGATGAATTTGGCGCAGAGCTTGCCGTGCTTGATGGCGGCGCGTGCCAAGTCGGCATTGAATCGACCATCATCGACTGCAGCCGTGGCCAGCCCGTGCTCTTGCGCCCAGGCGCTATTACCGAAGACGACATCTGGCAGCGCCTGCAAGTGCGCGTGCTGCCCGCCGCAGCCGCCAGCGGGCAAGCCCCGCAAGCCGCTGGCACGCTCGCCTCGCACTACGCGCCACAAGCCAGCTTGCGCCTGATGGGCGCTAAAGAAATACAAGCCGCACTGGATTTGCTTGGCAAAGACGCACCTGCTTTGGGCATCTGGAGCCGCACGCCCATGCATAGCCGCGCCAAAAACGTGCATTTAGCCACCATGCCTGCCAATGCCAGCGAAGCCGCGCAACAGCTTTTTGCCCAACTACGCGCTTTTGATGCGCTGGGTGTGAAACTCATCTGGGTTGAACCCGTACCGCTTACGCCCGAATGGGCAGGCGTTGCCGACCGCTTGCAACGCGCTGCTGCCTGATACTGCCTGACAGCCCGCGCAACACGCCCGCAATACGCACTCGCAATACGTACTCGCAATACGCGCCCAAGCACAGCCAGCAAGCCAGCCTGTGCCGAACCTGCTACTTGCTGCCCTAGCCTCTGCGCTGAAGCAGCCATTGATTGCCCGCCATTGCCGCGCAGATGGCAATCTAAGTCTTGGCTTAAAAGCCGAAGTGGATTCCCGCCTGCGCGGGAATGACGGCGTTGGGGGCTGTGAAGCGTAGCGGCGCAAGCCGAAGCGTAAGCCAAAGCCAAACAAACCAAAACGCCTGCAACCAGCTCCCATGCGGGTTGTGAGCCGTTTTCAGGCTGTAGGGCGCATGAATGCTGGTTGCGGTGGTTTTGCTTGGTTTGCTTGCCGCTGTGGATTCCCGCCTGCGCGGGAATGACGGCGTTGAAGGACGGCTCTGGGCGAGGGCGGCGGCGGCAGTGCTGCTCCGTGCGGGAATGACGGCGTTGGTTAGCGGCGGGTGGCGGGCGGCGGGGCGACTCTACGTGGGGCGGCGTGCTGGCAAACTGCGCGTTGTTTTCTGCTTTGCCAGATTCCCGCCTGCGTGTGCAGCTCTTGCGTTTACGCGTCGGCAGGGTGGCTAGTCTATGCCTGCGCCCATTGGCTGCTTACGGTGATGCCTTGTTTGGCTAGCCGCTTGCGCAGTTTAAGTACTTGCTTGTCTTTGCTCAGGAGCAGTGCCTGGTGCGCTACGGCCAAGTCGATAAAGCATTGGTCGTCTGGGTCTTTGCAGATGTAGGGGCAGCGCGGGGCGGGGGCGTGGGTGTGGTGTATGAGTGCGTCGCGCTGAGCCAAGATGTCGGCTGGTTGGCGCTGGTAAAACGCTACGCGGCTGGCTATGTGCGGGTAGTGCAGCACGCGTTCGAGTTCGTTGCGCATGTGCGCGGTGGCTATCCAGCGCAGTTGCCCGCTTGCCAGTGCTGCACGTAGCGGGGCGGCGGCGGGGTCGTTAAACAGGAGCAAGTCGAGCACGATTTGGGTGTCGATGACTACGGCTTGTGCAGCTTGTGTAGCTAGGCTGGGTGTGGTTGGCAGCATTGCCAGATGGGCGGCATCGGCAGTATCGGCTGTATTAACGGCATTGGCAGCAGGAGTGGCGCAGGTCGTCATGGCAATAGTTCAGGGCTGGGGACGGGGTTGTCTTCGCCTTCAATTTGCACCAGTTTGCTGCCTTGCAGCCGCCAGAGCTGGGTTTGCGCCAGTGTGCGCCGCTGTGTGGCTTTTTCGGAGATGGCGCCTTCAAAGCGGATTGAGACATCGGCTATGCCTACTTTGCGCGATATGGGGTGCAATTCGCCGTTGATGGCGTAGCAGATGTGCGCTGGCTCGGCAGGTGTGTTGGCGGGCGCGGGCAGTGTAGTTGCTTTTTGTGCTGCTGGCGTTTGTTTTATCGCTGTGGCGCTGCTGTGGCTGCTGTGGCGGCTTTCGGGCTGCATTGTGCTGCGTTGGTAGGGTTGCAGGCGCGTGTGGCAGTCGCTCCATGCTTGCACGTTGTTGCCCGAGAGCCGTGTTTTTATGGCTTCGACCATGCTGTTGGGGCGCAGCAGGTAGCCTGTTAGCCAGTGGCTGCATGTGCCTTGGCGGCATGCGTGTTGCATGTAGGTCATGAGGTAGTGGTCGCTGCCGAGTTTGTAGACTTGTGTTTCGGGCGGCTGTGGTTCTAGCAGCATGGCATCAAAAAACGGTATGACGCGCGTGGCTCGCCATGCCTCGGTGCCTGGTTTGGCTTTGTCGTCGCGCTCGTCGGCGGCGGCTATTCGGCTAAAGAAGATGACGCCAAGCCATACGGGGGTGGGGCTGGCTTGCGTGGCTTGCGCTTGCGCGGCTGGCGCAGGGGCGCTGGTGTGCAGGGGTGCTGGCTCGGCAGGTGCGGCGGGTGTTTGCATTTGCTGCGCCGCGCTTTGTGGCAGTGATTCAATAACCAGCGCCAACTGGGTTTCGTTGATTTTGATGACTTCGCGCGGGCGCACCAGCACGTCGCGGATGTTGTCGCCCTGCTGCTCTTGCGCTTGCTCGGGCGCTTGTTGCGTTTGCTGTGTTTGTTGCGTTTCTTGCTTGGGTTGTGCCGAGGCGCTGTTGTTGGCGCTGGCTGCATGACCCGCTATTTGCAGGTGCGGCAAGGGCAGGCTGGCTTGCCAGAATACTTCTTGCGGAAATACTTGTTGTTGCGCCGCGCCAAAGGCTGCGTCCATTAAAGCGTTGCGGTGCATGCCTTTGGCTATGCCGCTGTGCAAGGCGCTGGCTTCGGGCTTTTCAGGCGCTTGCGGGCAGGCTTGCAGGCACAGGCATAGCACTGCTGCGCTTGCGGCTTGCAAGGCGGTGCGCCATGCCGCGCGGCGCTGCTTCATGCAGGCGCTCCGTTGGTGGGGGCTGCTTTAGGCTGTGTTTGGGCTGGCGCTGCCGATGGTTTTGCTGATGGCGCTTGGCTGGTTGCGGCTGGCGGGGTGCTGGCGCTGCTTGGCGTGGCTGCTGCGTTTGCCGCGTCTGGCTTGGGGCGCTGCATGCTGCCTGCCATCAAGTCAAAACGCATCAGGCGGCATTCAATCGGGCCGTTCCACATGGGTACGCGGCGCGATTCTTTCAGGCGCATGCGGCGCGAGAGTTGCAGGTCGGGGCTGAGTATCCAGGCCGTCCAGCCGCTGTAGTTTTTCTTCCAGTGGCTGGCTAGCTGGGCAAAGAAGTCGTCGCTCGCGCCGCCAGTTTGCACGATGGCGCTTTCACGCCCTTGCTGCTGCGGGCGTAGTGCTGCTGGCTGCCCTGTGTGCCGTGGGCTAAATCGGTCGTTATCTCTGGCGCTGTATCGCTCGCTGTGTTGCCCAAAACGCTGCTCGGCGCGTTGTTCGGCGTTTTGGCCTGCCACGCCTGCGGCGGCTATGCGCTCGCCGTAGGGCGGGTTGATGAGCAGTATGCCTGCTGTGGCGCTGGGCGGCATGCGTTGCAGGGCATCGCCGCCACGCAGTTGCACGGCGTGGGCTACGCCCGCACGCTCGGCATTGCGCTGGGCAAAGTCCACCATGCGGTGCGCTACGTCGCTGCCAAAGAGCAGCATTTCGGCAGGGCGTATTACGCTTGCACGGGCTTGCTGGCGCAGTTGCCCCCATGCTTGCGATTGGTAGGGCAGCAGGCGCTCAAAAGCAAAATGGCGTTGGCTGCCCGGGGCTATGTTGCAAGCAATTTGCGCGGCTTCAATCACTACGGTGCCACTGCCGCAGCAGGGGTCATACAGCGGCGTGCCTTGCTCGGGCTGCCAGCCGCAAGCGGCAATCATGGCGGCGGCCAAGGTTTCTTTCAGCGGCGCATCGCCCTTGTCTTCGCGCCAGCCGCGTTTGAATAGCGGCTCGCCCGAGGTGTCTATATACAAGGTGATGTGCTCGGCGGTGAGGTGGGTGTAGATGCGCACATCGGGCCACTGCGTATCTACGCTGGGGCGGCTGCCTGCCTTGGCGCGAAAGCGGTCGGCAACGGCATCTTTGACTTTGAGTGCGGCAAAGTTCAGGCTTTTAAGCGGGCTGCGCTGGGCAGTAATGTCTATTTTGAAGGTGTGCTGCGGGGTAAACCACTGCTCCCAAGCTACGGCGCTGGCGGCTTCGTAAATGTCGTCTTCGCTGGCATAAGGGCTGTATGCTAGTTGCACCAGTACCCGCTGCGCCAAGCGGCTGTGCAAGTTAAGCTGCATGGCACTGTGCCAGTTGCCCTGCACCAACACGCCCGCACGCAAGGCATGTACGGCAGTTTCGGGTAAAGCGGTGATTTTTTTGACTTCGTCAGACAAAAAGCCCTCTACGCCAGCGGCGCAGGGCAAAAAAAGCTGTAGGGCATGGTTCATAGTGCGCTACCTTACCAGAGTCTTGACACAAATACCTGCCCATTTCACACATTGGGGCACGTATTTGCAGGCGCATTTAGATGCGCAACAATGTGCTTTTCACCCCAGCTTCACAGCTTGGCAAGAAGCATTGGCAAAAGCGGCAGCAGCAACGGCAATGGCAGTTGCGGCTATGCTGGCTGCAATAAATGGTTCATTTTGCGAAACAAACTCTTGCACTTCCATGTCTTGCAAAAGCTGCTTTGGGCTGCATGTATTACGGTGTTGGCCTGAAGCAGCAATGCTATTGCCGCTTCATTGTTAACTCGAACGCGAATTTACCATCTCGCATTCCTTTTTAGGCCAAGAACTGACCATTCTTGGCCTTTTTTTAAGCGCGCAGATAGCCTTAAACTATTATGCATTTAGGCGTTATTTACATCTTATTTCATAAAGTTGGGCTATCATTTCTCAATGCTGGCAATGCCCTGTGTGGCTGCTGCATGCGCTGGCGCACAGTGCCAGTGATTTATCGTTTACCTGCAATCAGGAGCAACCATGTCTATCATCAACACCACAATTCAGCCATTCAAAGCAATGGCTTACCACAACGGCAATTTTGTCGAAGTGACGCAAGATACGCTCAAAGGCAAATGGTCTATTTTTGTTTTCTATCCTGCCGACTTTACTTTTGTGTGCCCCACCGAGTTGAGCGATTTGGCAGACAACTACGCCGAGTTCCAGAAACTGGGCGCTGAAATCTACAGCGTTTCTACCGATACGCACTTCACGCACAAAGCCTGGTCTGATACGTCTGAGACTATTGGCAAAATCAAATACCCCATGATTGCCGACCCCACTGGCGCTATTACCCGCAACTTTGGCGTGATGATTGAGGAAGAAGGCTTGGCTTTGCGCGGCACTTTTGTGATTAACCCCGAAGGCCAAATCAAGCTGTGCGAGATTCACGACAACGGCATTGGCCGCGATGCCAAAGAGCTGCTGCGCAAGCTCAAAGCTGCCAAGTATGTAGCCGAGCACCCAGGCGAAGTTTGCCCTGCCAAATGGCAAGAAGGCGCTGAAACGCTCAAGCCTTCGCTGGACTTGGTTGGCAAAATCTAACCAGCTGCCTTTGCTTGCTTTTTGCCTGTGATTGGCACTGTGCCGCTGGCTTGGCTGGTGGCACAGCACCCCAAAAAAACCGGATGGCCGCCTGGCTTTGCTGCCACGGTCTTGTCCGGTTTTTTTATGCCAGCTTTGGCTTTCTGGCTTTTTCGTTTTTGTTTTTTTGGCTTTTATGCCCGCAGACGCGGCCCAGCATGGTTTTCTCACGCTCACGCTGTTGAATGGATTGCCCCGCTACAGATAGCTGCCTGCCTCTATTTCATTACCTGCCCAACTTTATTCGCCCAACAAGGAGACCCCCATGCTCGACTCTGATATGTCTGCCCAACTGCAAAACTACATGGGGCTGCTGCGCCGCCCGTTTACCATCAACGCCAGTCTGGGTGACGATGCCAAGTCGGGCGAAATGCGCGATTTGTTGCAGCAAATTGCGGGCATGAGCGACAAAATCACCTTGCAGCTTGATGGCAACGATGCGCGCAAGCCCTCATTTGCCCTGACCCGCGCCGATGCCGAGCAGCATTTGCGTTTTGCCACCATTCCGCTGGGGCATGAATTTACTTCGCTCGTGCTCGCTTTGCTGTGGACTGGCGGGCATCCACCCAAAGTCAGCGACGCGCTGATTGCCCAAATCAAGGCGCTGCCTGGCGAGTACAACTTTGAGGTTTACATCAGCCTGTCATGCCACAACTGCCCCGACGTGGTGCAGGCGCTTACGCTTATGGCGGTGTTTAATCCGCGCGTAAAAGTTGCCATTATTGATGGGGCGCTGTACCAAAGCGAGGTAGACAGCCGCCAGGTTATGGCTGTGCCTACGCTGTATCTCAACGGCCAAATGCTTGCCAACGGGCGCATGACGGCAGAAGACATTCTCGGCAAAATCGACTCTGCCGCAGCCTCCCGCCAAGCCGACGCGCTTGCCACCAAAGCGCCCTACGACGTGCTGGTGCTGGGCGGCGGGCCCGCTGGTAGCGCAGCAGCCATTTATGCGGCACGCAAAGGCATACGCACAGGCATGGTAGCCGAGCGCATGGGCGGGCAGATTATGGATACGCTGTCGATTGAAAACCTCATTGCCATCAAAGAAACCGAAGGCCCCAAGCTGGGCGCAGCGTTTGAAGAAAACGTAACCCACTACGGCGTAGACCTCATCCAGCGCCAACGCGCTACCGCCCTCACCCCCGCGCCTGCCTTGGGTGGATTAGCACAAGTGCAGCTTGAAAGTGGGGCAACCCTGCAAGCCAAAAACGTCATCATCGCCACAGGTGCAAGCTGGCGCGAAATGGGCATACCTGGCGAGGCGCAGTACAAAACCCGTGGCATTGCCTTTTGCCCGCATTGCGACGGCCCCTTGTTCAAAGGCAAGCAAGTTGCCGTAGTAGGTGGTGGCAACTCGGGCGTAGAAGCCGCAATTGATTTGGCAGGCGTTGCCGAGCACGTCACACTGTTTGAATATGCGGCAGAAATGCGTGCCGATGCCGTGCTGCAAGCCAAACTGCGCGAGCTGCCCAACGTCACCATCCTCACGCAAGTGCAAACCACCGAAGTGGTGGGAGATGGCCAGCGCGTAACCGCCCTGCGCTACCAAGACCGCACCACAGGCCAAGCGCACGAGCTGGCGCTTTCGGGCATTTTTGTGCAAATTGGCCTGCGCCCCAACACCGCTTGGCTGCAAGACACGCTGGAACTGAGCAAAAGCGGCGAAATCGTGGTTGATGCCAAATGCCACACCAGCGTGCCAGGCGTATTTGCCGCGGGCGATTGCAGCTCTGTGCCTTACAAGCAGATTGTGATTGCCATTGGCGAAGGTGCCAAAGCCGCACTAAGCGCGTTTGACCATCTGGTGCGCAACCGCTAAAAAAGCTGACGCGCCCCCGCGCATCATGCCCAAGCCTTGCCAGCCCATTCCCGCCTAGTCGGGAATGGCTGCGCACCCTTCTTGGCAAAAACGATGCAAACAGCAGCGCCTGAAGCCGAAAACAAAGGCTAAACCCCACAAAAGCGAACAAGCAGTGTTTATGCGCCCTACAGAGGCTTTTTGCCCTGCAAGCCGCATAAACACTGCTTGCTGCCTTTTTGATGCAAAAGAGGCAGCATCAAGCGCAATGCAAACACGCCTATCTAGGGATTGCGCTGGTTTATTCTTCGTGCAAGATACAACGCGGCATGTTGTCATTCCCGCGCAGGCGGGAATCCATTGCATCAAGAAGCGCAGCCACAGATTTCTACCGCGTGGAAATGGTGGGCGATTGCATTTTTTATATGCAACTGCAATCAATCAGCGCCTGCTGCATTATTTAAGCCGCTTGCTTGAACGTTTGAATTAAACGCTGCAACTACCGTAGCTGCCGCAAGCTCCATTTACACCGTTAGCCACTGGCTGCCATCGGCTGCGCTTGCCACCTGCACCTCGCTGGGCTGCCTGCCTAGCGCAGCGGCCAGGGCGCTGGCTGCCAGGGCGGGGCGGTTGTTGCTCTCGCTCAAATGTGCAGCCAGCACATGCCCCAAGCGGGCGTGGTTGATGCTTTTTGCCAGTTGTGCGGCAGCGGCGTTGCTGAGATGCCCCTCGTCGCCCGCAATGCGGCGCTTGAGAAACGCGGGGTAGGCAGATGCTTGCAGCAAATTCTCATCATGATTGGCTTCCAGCACCAGCGCGTGGCAGTGTTGCAACTGCGCTTGCACCTGCGCGGTGGCGTGCCCTAAATCGGTGGCTATGCCTAGTGTTTTGTCGCCATCGGTGGCGCACAGTTGCAGCGGCTCGCGGGCATCGTGCGGCACGGCAAAGGGGCGCAGTTGCAGTGCGCCTATGGCTATTGGCTGGGCGTGGCTGGCGTACTGAAGCAGACCGTCAAAGTCGCTTTGTTTGAGCGCGGCGTGCGTGCCTTGGCTCATCCATACGGGAGTGCGGTAGCGCAGGGCAAAGGCGCGCGCGCAGCCAATGTGGTCGGCGTGCTCGTGGGTGATGAAGATGGCGCTGATTTGCTCGGGCTGCACTCCTGCTTGTTGCAGGCGCAAGCACATTTGGCGCAACGATAGCCCGCAATCCACCAAGACATGGCTGCTGGCGTGGCTGCCTTTGCCGCAAGTGGCTTGTATCAAGGTGGCGTTGCCTTTGCTGCCGCTGCACAGGCTTTTGAATTGCAGGGTCATGGGTGATGCAGGGGCGCTTGAAAAATAGTGGTTGGAAAGTTAAAAATACCGATTCAAAGCCGACTCGAAACCGATTCAACACCGTTTCAATAGCGTATCAACACCGTTTCAATGCCGATTGAAGATGGCGCTTAAGTTCAGCCGCAGCCCGATAAAAAAAGCCGCCCGCGTGTGGCTGGGCGGCTTGCTGTTTTTGCGTGGCAGATTACATGCGACGCAAGTCTTCAGCCAGCAGTTTCAAAATGCTGTTGCTGTCAGCCGCTGCGGCTGGCTGGCCGCCTTCGGTCATGACGCGCACGTTGCTGCCGCTGCCTTGTGCTTGTACTTGCACCAGATAGCGCACGGGCTTGGTTACAGGCGCTTTGCTAAAGAGGTTGCTAAACCAGCCTTTGCTTTCTTTTTTCTGCCCCGCAAATGGCACGTAGCGCACGTAGTAGATGCCTTTGGCGCGGTCGCGGTCTTCTACGGTAAAGCCTGTGCGGTCGAGCGACAGGCCTACGCGGCGCCATGCGCGGTCGAAGTCTTCAACCAGTGCCAATGTGCCTGCTGCCTCGTCGTGCTGCACGCTGGCTTTGGCTTGTGCGGCTACGGCTTGGCCTGCTTGTTTGGATTGTTGCAGCATGGCATCGGCGCGCTCTTTGCTTACGCCCAAGCTAATCATCATGCGGCGCAGAAATTCGTCTTCCAAACCAGGGTCGTTAGCGCGTTGTTGCCAGGTGGTGCTTTCTTTGTCGCGCCCGCTGTAAACCTCTTCCATGCCGCGTTGGCTGATGAAAATATCTGTGCCGCCGCTGGCATTGGCTTCTAGGCGGGTGCGGAATTTGTCAAGCTGGCTGGTGGAGTAGAGCGAATCAAGCGCTTTGCCCAGTGCTGCGCGGATGGGGTCAAGCGGGATGTTGGCGCGGTTTTCAGCCCAGTCGGTTTCCATTACGCCTACTTTACGGTCTTCTACGGTGAGGGCAAAGCCGTTGTCTTCCCAGAAGGATTTTACGGGCTCCCACAGTTGTGCAGGTGGGCGGGCTACTACGAGCCAGCGCTGGTTGCCGTCGCGTTTGATTTGTACGTCGCCCATGGCATTGAGGGCGGTGGTGCTGGCTTGCCCTTCTTTTTTCTGCCCGCTGGCAAAGACTACGGCGCTGGTGCTGCTTGGCACGTTGTAGCGGTCGTTGCCGCTGATGCGGGTGAGGTCTGGCGGTGTTTCCAGTGAGTTGCCACGCCGCGCTGATTTGTAATCGATTCCCCCGACTTGAGAGGTGGAACAGGCTGCCAGGGCAAGCGAGAGGCTCGCAATAGAGATTTTTTGCAGGACGTTCATAAGTGCTTGTATGTAACTCAATGAGGAAATAAGGCACCAGCCGCTGGAGGGCGGCTGGCATGGAGGTTTACAGCAAACCTGCTGCGCGTAATGCGTTTTCTACCACAGTCTGGTTGGCCTGCGCCAGCGGGGTGAGTGGCAGGCGCAAAGTGCCGCCACACAAGCCCAGGCGCTGCATGGCCCATTTCACGGGTATGGGGTTGGCTTCGACGAACAGGTGCTTGTGCAGTGGCATGAGCTGGAACTGTATGCGCATGGCTTGCTCGATGTTGCCTGCCATGGCTGCTTGGCACATTTCATGCATCAGCTTGGGTGCGATATTGGCAGTAACGCTGATATTGCCATGCCCGCCGCACAGCATGAGGGCTACGGCGGTGGCATCGTCGCCCGAGTAGATGGCAAAGTTTTTGGGCAGATCGCGTATGAGCCATTGCGCGCGCGCCAAGTCGCCCGTAGCTTCTTTGATGGCCACTATGCCCGGGATTTGCGCCAAGCGCAGTATGGTGTCGTGCTCCAGCCCTGCTACGGTGCGCCCAGGCACGTTGTAGAGCACTATGGGCAAGTCGCCCGTGGCTTCGGCTATGGCTTTGAAGTGCTGGTATTGCCCTTCCTGGGTGGGTTTGTTGTAGTAGGGCACTACTTGCAACTGGCAGTTGGCGCCTACGCTTTTGGCAAATTTGGCCAGTGTGATGGCTTCGGCCGTAGAGTTGGAACCGCAGCCCGCCATGATGGGCACGCGCCCGCGCGCTTGCTCAACGGCTGCGCGGATGATTTCGCAGTTTTCTTCAATGGTGACAGTAGGCGATTCGCCCGTGGTGCCGACTACGCCAATGCAGTCGGTGCCTTGTTCGATGTGCCAGTCAATCAGTTTGCGCAGGCAATCGTAATCGATGCTGCCGTCTGTTTGAAAGGGCGTTGCCAGTGCAACGATGCTGCCAGTTATTGTTTGCATGACTTGTGCCTTGCGACGTTTATCTATAAAAACAGGTTTGAGCAGGTTTATAAAGCAAGTTTATAAAACAGGTGGGTATAAGCAAGCTGCCAAAACCAGACAGAGCATTGTAGTTGTCTTGGCAGCGTTGGCTGTGCGCTTGGCTGTTATCTTGCCAATATCTTGTTGCCGTGCCGCAAGCAGGCTTATCTTGGGCGCGCCGATTTGTTTTTCAGTGCGTCGCGCTGGCGCTGAATGCGCTCCTCGCGGATGGCATCCATTTTTTCCATTTCTTTGCGTTTGGTGTAGCCAGACGCATCAGCCCACGCCCACCAGACTACAGCCAGCGCAAAGGGGCTTAGTACTGCCCACCAGCTCCAGGCTGCGACTGGGTCAACGTAGAGCAGCTTAAGCGCCAATAACAAAAGTCCAAGTCCTAGAAAATACATGATTGCTCCACGTAATCAAACTATTCAAAGCTATTCAAAACTGTTCAAACTGTTTGCCATTATCAGATAACTGGCCGCTTGTTGGAAGTGAAAATGGTTTTTCTGACGGGTTTGGCTGCCAAAAGCAGGGCTTGTCTGGCTTTTGCAGGGCTGCTGGTGCGGGCAAGTGCTGGTTGCTGTGGGTGTTTTTTATTGTTGGAAGTTGGTTATTGCTGGTGTTTGTATTGGTGCGCGGCTTGCACCAGTGTAGCTACGCTTTCGGGCGGGGTGTGCTGGTTGATGCCGTGGCCCAGATTGAATATGTGGCGGCAAGCGCGCGCCGCTGTGGGCGCTGGTGCGCCAAAGGCTTGCAGGGTACGTTGCACTTCGCGCTCTATGGCCTCGGGCGGGGCGAATAAGACGTGCGGGTCGAGGTTGCCTTGCAGCGATTTAGGCTGGGGTGCTGCATCCAGCAAGGCGCGCGCTTGCGTGAGGTTTGCTGTCCAGTCCACGCCCAGCACGTCGCAATCGAGCATTTGCATGTCAGCCAGCCACTGCCCGCCACCTTTGGTAAAGACTATGCGCGGCACGGTTTGGCCGTCTGCGCCTGTGCGTTGCAGTTGCGCGAGCACGCGGCGGGTGTAGGCCAGGCTGAAGGTTTGAAACGCGCCATCGGCAAGCACGCCGCCCCAGCTATCAAACACCATAACGCACTGTGCGCCAGCTTGTATCTGGGCATTCAAGCAGGCGGCCACCGCATCGGCATTAACAGCCAAAATGCGGTGCAACAAATCAGGGCGGCTGTAAAGCATGTGCTTGATGGTGCGGTAGTCGGCACTGCTTGCGCCTTCAACCATGTAGCAAGCCAGCGTCCAGGGGCTGCCCGCAAAGCCAATCAAGGGCACGCGGCCTTGCAGGGCGTGGCGGGTGCTGCTTACCGCATCAAAAACGTAGCGCAATTGCTCCATATCAGGCACAGCCAGCCGCGCAACGGCGGCTTCATCACGCACTGGGCGGGCAAAGACGGGGCCTTCACCGTGCACAAAATCCAGCCCCAACCCCATCGCGTGTGGAATAACCAAAATATCGCTAAATACGATAGACGCATCCAGCGGGTAACGCGCAAGCGGCTGCAGGGCAACTTCGGTGGCGTAGCTGGCATTGCCCGCCAGCGCCATAAAGCTGCCCGCTTTGGCGCGGGTGGCGCGGTATTCAGGCAAATAGCGCCCCGCTTGGCGCATGAGCCAGACAGGCGTGTAGCTGGTGGGCAGCCCCAAGCAGGCACGCAAAAAACAGTCGTTTTGCAAAGGTGCAAAGCTGTTTGGCTGTGCTGTGTGGGCGCTCGTGGAGCAGGGTGTGTGAGGGGTCATACGCAAAGGGCGCTAAGGTTGCGCAAAAGTCGCAGAAAAAACACCGAAAAAAACGAATACAGAGCTACAGAGCACGCAGAGTAAAGCCAAATAATTTTTGCGTCTTTTGCGCAACTTTTGCGCCTTCTGCGTTCTGTATTTTTGGCATTCCCAGACGCCATCACTGCCGCACTTGCCCGCGCAAATTCAAGCCGCCCAGCAGCAACGCACCAAAATAAATCACCGCTGCCACCACGCACACCACCGCAAACTGCACCACGCGCACCATGCGACTGCTGGCATCAACCCAGTGCAAGTAGCTGGTGCTGTCTGCCCACATCAAAAACGCCATCAGCAACAACGTGGCTGCAATCACCTGCATGGCAAAGCGCCCCCAACCTGGCTCGGGCTGGTAGCTGCCACGGCGCAACAGGCCAAACAGCAGCATGCCCGCATTGCCCATGGCAGCCAGCCCAATCGACAACGACAGCCCGCCCACAGCCAGCTTGGGCACAAAAATCAGGTTCATCAACTGCGTTGCTACAAGCACGCCAATCGCAATAAACACAGGCGTTTTGATATCTTGCCGCGCGTAGTAGGCGGGAGCCAGCACCTTGATGGCAATCAGCCCGATAAGCCCTGTGCCATAGCCCATAAGCGCCAGCGTGGTCTGCTCCACATCACGCGCCTGAAACGCGCCATGCTGGTACAGCACACTGACCATAGGCCGCGCAAAAGTAAGCAAAGCCGCCGCGCACGGCACCGACATGATGGTGACCGAGCGCAACGCCCAGTCCAGCATCGACGAATACGCTTTTTTGTCGCCCGCCGCCTGCGCTGCTGCCAGTTGTGGCATCAGCACCGAGCCCAGCGCCACGCCCAGCAGCGAAGTAGGAAACTCCATCAGGCGGTCGGCATAACTGAGCCAACTCACGCTGCCCGCGGCCAGATGCGAGGCAATCTGCGTATTAATCAAGAGCGAAACCTGCGCCACGCTCACACCCAAAATGGCAGGCAGCATCAACTTTCCAATGCGGCGGGTATGCGGATTTTGCAAAGCCTCTTTAAAAAACGCCAGCGAAAACCCAAGGCGCGGCAGCATTTTCAAGCGGCGCAAAGCCAGCAACTGCACGCCCAACTGCAACACGCCTCCCACCATCACGCCCACGCACAGCGAATAAATCGGCTCAATGCCCCAGCGGGCAAACAGCGGCGCACCAATCCAGGCTGCGGCAATCATCGCCAGATTCAAAAACACGGGCGAAATGGCAGGCACAGCAAAATGCCGCCAAGTATTGAGCACGCCCGCGGCCAATGCCGTCATCGACATAAACCCGATGTAGGGGAAAATCCAGCGCGTCATGCCCACTGCCGCCTGATACCCCGCTGGGTAGCGATTAAGCCCGCTGGCCATCACCCACACCAGCCAGGGCGCAAGCACCACGCCAATCGCACAAAACACAACCAGCACCCAAAACAGCACCGTCGCTACATAGTTGAGCATGCTGTGCGTGGCTGCATCGCCCTCTTTCTCGCGCACCGAAGCCAGCACAGGCACAAAAGCCTGGCTAAACGCCCCTTCGGCAAACAGGCGGCGAAACAAGTTAGGAATACGAAACGCCACGTTAAACGCATCGGTGTACATGCTCGCGCCAAACAGCGAAGCCACCAGCAATTCACGCACCAGCCCCAGCACGCGCGAAGCCAGCGTCAAGGCAGAAACAATCGAAGCCGATTTAAAAAGACTCACAACACACGTCCGCAAAAAAATAAAGCTGCACAAACCAGCAGGCCTGTAGTGTAGATGAGTCAGCCCCAAAGCATAACGGGCGCACACACGAATCTGCGTTTTAAGTATCTCCATCTGTGACGCGCGGCAACAACAAACCCGCCAGCCAACACAGAAACATCTGCCATATGCAGTTTGTTTTGTATAAAAATCATGCAATAATGCAGGGTTTAGTGGCGGAAAGTATGTCAGAGAGGCTGGCACGGCTCCCGCAACGTTTTTTAGGAAATACCGCCATGAAAGAAGGCATTCACCCCGATTACCGCGAAGTCTGCTTCGTAGACTTGTCTAACGGCTTTCAATTTGTAACCCGTTCTTGCGCTCCCACCAAAGAAACCGTGAAACTCGACGATGGTCGCGAGTTGCCACTGTTCAAGCTTGATACTTCCAGCGAATCTCACCCTTTCTACACTGGCACGCAAAAGTCGGTGGACAATATGGGTGGCCGCGTCGAGCGCTTCCGCAACCGCTACGCCAAAAAGTAAGCAGGTTTGCCGCTTTAGGGCATTGCAAGCCATCCAAGCAAAAGCAGCCTTCGGGCTGCTTTTTGTTTTCCGTTTTTTGTTTTCGGGTTTGCCTCTTTGGGCTGGTATGCTTAAGGGCTGATTTTTTGCGTGCTGCTTTTTGCGTTTTTTTCGCATCCTTTGCGCTGCCCAAGGCTTCTTTTTTGCTTTTTCGCCAACCTTTGCCAATTCTTTACCCACCCTTGCCCAGCCTGCAAGCAGGCTCGGCCATAAGCGATTGACTTTTGCCCATGCGCTTTAACGCCTCGCTCCGCACCGTGCACCAACCTTCGCCTGCCATCGTCTCGCAAGATGGCGTGCGCCGCTTGCCGCGCTGGGGCTTGCTGCTGTTTTGCGTCATTTACGCTTTGGCAGGTTTTTTCTGGCGCGACCCCTGGAAGCGTGATGACATCACCAGCTTTGGCTACATGCTTGAGCTGGCTCAAGGCAACGGCAACTGGCTCAATCCTGGCTTGCTGGGTGAATCCGCCCATTTCAACGCGCTGCTGCCTTACTGGCTGGGCGCGTGGGCGATACAGTGTGCGCCTGCCTGGATAACGCCTTCTTTGGCGGTGCGGCTGGTTTTTGCCGCCTTGCTGTTTCTCACCATGCTGGCAACTTGGTATGCCGTGTACTATCTGGCGCGCTCACGCCGTGCGCAACCTGTGAGTTTTGCTTTTGGCGGCGAGGCCAAGCCCGCCGATTACGCCCGCGCCGTTGCCGACGGTGGCATTTTGGCTTTGCTGGCTTGTCTGGGGCTGGCACAACCCGCGCACGAAACCGCGCCCGCGCTGGTGCAGTTGTGCAGCGCAGCACTGCTGCTGTTTGGGCTTGCCGCTTTGCCCTACCGCGCAAGGCTGGCAGCGGCTGTAGGCAGCTTGGGCATGCTGGGCTTGACCCTGTCGGGCGCACCCACCATCGCCGTGCTGCTTGGCACGCTGGGGCTGCTGGTGCATGGCACAGGGCATGCAACCGACTGGGTGGCAACGCACTCCGAGTACGAGCAAACCGCCCAAGAGCTGCAACGCCTGCGCCGCCGCCGCTGGTGCGGCTTGATGGGCATTGTTACCTTGCTGCTGCTCAGTGCCGTACTGGCTAGCTGGCTGGATTTATGGCGCTGGCGCATTGACCCGCCGCCAATGCGCTGGGTGCCTTGGCGCAACTGGATACGCATGCACCTGTGGTTTTGCTGGCCCGTGTGGCCCTTTACCCTGTGGACGCTTTGGGGCTGGCGGCATCAGTGGCGCCAAGCCCTGCCCAGCCGCCACATTGCCCTGCCGCTGGGCATGATTTTTATCAGCACGCTGGGCACGCTCCTCACCAACAGAAACGATACTTTGCTGCTACTGGCGCTTCCCGCTTACGCCGCCTTGGCTGCCTTTGCCCTGCCCACATTCAGGCGCAGCGTGGGCGCTTTTGTAGACTGGTTTTCGCTGATTTTGTTTTCGCTGGCTGGCAGCTATATCTGGTTTGTCTGGATTGCTGCTGTTACTGGCGTGCCCGAGCGTCCTGCCGCGCGTGTGTATCGCATGCTTGAAGGCTTTACGCCGCGCTTTAAGTGGGGCATGTTTTTGCTGGGTTTGCTCGCTACGCTGGCTTGGGGGGCACTGGTGCGCTGGCGTACCATGCGCTTGCGCCCTGCCATCTGGAAAAGCATGATTTTGCCTGCTGGTGGCGTGGGCATGTGCTGGGTGCTGCTTACCTCGCTGTGGCTGCCCGCGCTGAACTACACCAAAAGCTATGTACCTGTGGCGCGAAGCATTTCGCACATGATGGGTGCGGAGCAGCATATGCCTGCCTGCGTGCAAGTCTATGCTCTGGAAGATGCCCAGATTACGGCTCTGATGTACTACAGCAAACTGCCCCTTACGCGCAATAAGGCGGCTAGCTGCCCTTGGCTGCTCACGCATGAAAAAACACTGCCCATACTGCCGCATGTGTTTGATATGCAGCAGTGGCAGCAACAAGGCGTTGTGCGCCGCCCTGGTGACAAAAATGATGCCATTGCCGTTTTTGCCCGCACCACGCACACCAGCCCCAACGCCCGCAACAGCTCTGAAGCAGGCAAGGACGATAGCCATAGCGCCAGCACTGCTGTCAATGCCAGCACCAATGCCGATACCAGTGCCAACGCAGCTTCTGGCGCTGCTTCTGCCTCCAGCGCCACACCTTAAGCGAACGTGGCAGCTAGCATGGCGGCAGGTTGGGCGCATGCCACATCTGGCGTAGCTGGCACGTTGGATTAGCAATGCTTGCTGCAGGTTTATCCGATAACGCACCCCACCCGTGCTAGCCCGTTAAGCCGCTGCCTAATAAGCGCCGCTACGGTCATATGCAGCCATTTGCAATTCGCACCATTTGCCGCCATAAAAAAACCCGCGCTGCCTGCAGGTGCGCGGGTTTTTATTACTGGGGCGAAATGCAAACTTGGCTCAGTGCAGCATAACGGGGTTGCCCGCCAAGCCTGTGTAGTTATCGAGCATGTCTTCTACTTCTTCTTGCGTGGGCGCGGTATGGTGCCATGCGGATATTTGCTGCTGAAACAACTCTGCCCAACTGCCATCAAGGTACACATGGCGACCCGAGCGTTTGTCCACAATTTCAAAGCCTTGTCTGGCTAGCACAAGCTTTTTTTGCCCGTGCAGCGGCTCTGCATCTGCTTGGGCGCTCGCGTCTGCAGGGGTGCTGGGCGCGTGACCTTGCATGTGTACGACGATGAAATCATCTGAATCGTACAAGGTGTGCATTCCAGCGGCGGTTTGTTCAAACATGCGTGTATCCATGGTTCGTACATGGTAGCGCGTTTTGGCGCTTCAAGAGGTGGGCGGCGTATATTTTGCGCCTTCAGGCTTAAAGAGGCAGCGCTCTGGCGCGTGGTGTTGCGCTGCCAGCTTGTGCCTGGTTTTCACCCTTAGTCGCGTTTAAACAGTATGCCGAGCACAAAAAAACCACCCAGCCCCGCTGTGATGATGCCTATGGGCAACTCTTGCGGTGCCAGCAAGGTGCGGCTGAGCAAATCGCCAGACATGAGCAGCACAGCGCCTGCCAGCGCAGTCATAGGCAGCAGTGCGCGGTGGCGCACGCCGCACAGGGGGCGCACCAGATGGGGCACCATCAGCCCGATAAAGCCTATTACGCCCGTGAGTGCTACCAGCGCAGAGGTGGCCAAGGCGCAGCACAAAAACACTTCTACACGCAGCCGCGTGAGGTTTATGCCCAAAGAGATTGCCGTTTGCTCGCCTCCCAGCAGTGCATCAAGTGCGCGCCAGCGCATGGCCGCAAAGCCCGCTAGCAGCAATATGGCAGCCACAGCCAGCCAAAGGTTGCCCCAAGCGGCAAGCCCCAGCCCACCCAGTGACCAAAACAAGATTGAGCTGGCGGCGCGTTGGTCGCCAGCAAACACCAGATAGTTGGTGATTGCGCCAAACAAAAACGAAATGGCCAGCCCGCTGATGATGATGCGCTCGGTGCCACGGCTACGTTGCTGCATGTACAGCAACATAACTAGCGCGGCCGAGACCACGCCGCCCGCAAACGCCGCCAGCGGCAGCGCCCAGCCGCCGAGTTGGTCGCCCAGTTTGGTAATGACCAGCACCGCGCCTGCCGATGCGCCCGATGACAGGCCAAACAAAAACGGGTCGGCCAAGTCGTTGCGCGTGGTGGTTTGCAGCAATGCGCCTACCATGGCCAGCCCCGCGCCAGTCATCACGGCTAGCAGCACACGGGGCAGGCGCAGGTCGATGATGATGCGCTCAACCATGGGCTGCAAGGGCTGCGCGGCAGCATCTTGCGCCATGGGCAAGCCCAGCGCTTGCAAAATCTGCTGCACTGGCAAGGCGGTGCTGCCTACGGCTACACCTGCCAGCATCAACGCAAGCAGCACCAGCAGCAACGCTGCCATGATGCTGGCATAACGCCAATGCGCTGCTTTCAACGAAACACCTCGGGGTAGAGCGCGCGGGCGAGCTTTTCAATGGCGGTGATGTTGGCTGGCCCAGGCGTGAGTTCGGCGTATTGCAGGCGCAAGAAACGCTGGTTGCGAACGGCTGGGGTGTGCTTCATCAGCGGGTGTTTGGCCAAGAACTGTTGCAACTGGTCGGCTCCATTGGCGTTTTGGTAGTCAATCAAAATAATCAGGTCGGGCTGCTGGGTGGCAGCGGCTTCCCACGAGGTGGTAGCCCAACTGGTTTCCATGCTGTCCATCACGTTTTTGCCGCCAGCGGCTTCAATCATGGCGGTAGGCATGGCGTAGCGCCCGCTGGTAAAGGGCTTGTCTTCGCCCGAGTCGTACAAGAATACTTTTTGCGCGGGGCGTTTGCCTATGCGTTTTTGCAGGGCAGCAACGCGCTGCTTGTAGCCATCTACCAGCTTGCCTGCCTGCTCTGCGCGGCCAAATATCTTGCCCAGTTTGAGCATGTCGCCATAGAGCAAATCCATGCTGGCGCGGGGGCGTGTTTTATCAACGTGGATGCAGCTTTCGCTCAATACCAGTGTTTTGATGTTGTATTTGCCCAGCGTTTGCGGCGTAACGTCGCCACCGACTTTCATGCCATAGTTCCAGCCAGCAAAGAAAAAGTCGGGGTTGGCAGCGAGCAGGTTTTCCAGCGTGGGGTATTTGGGCGCAAGCTCGGGGATGTTGCCCTGCTGCTTTTTGAATTCTGGCGTTGCCTTGTACCAGCCCGTAATGCCCGTTACGCCTACCATGCTGGGCTGCAAGCCCAAGGCAAACGCCATCTCGCTCATATTCATATCGTGCACCACTGCACGCTTGGGCGCGGCGGTAAACGTTAGCGGCTGCCCGCAGCTATCTACCGTTACTGGAAAGCCCGATGCCAAGGCTGGCAATGCGCTAAAGCAGGCCGCTAGCAGCAGCGCCGCCTTGGTGGTGTTTTTCTTCTGAAAAAGTTTCATATCATCCTCATAACACGTTGGGTGGAACATCAAAAATATGGAAAGGCCGCCCCGTTCTGGGATGCGGTATGACGAAACTCTCCATGCCAAAAACGCTGCCAATGCAATCACTGGCGAGCACTTGCTCAGGCTTGCCCCAGCGCACCAGCCGCCCTTGTGCAATCACGGCTACGCTATCGGCAAACGGCGCAACCAGCGCCAAATCGTGCAGCACAGCAATCACGGCTATGCCCTTGCGCTTGACTTGCCCCAGCAAGCTGGCACGCGCCAGCGGGTCTAGGTGGTTGGTTGGCTCATCAAGCAGCAGCAATTGCGGCGTTTGCGCCAAAGCACGCGCCAAAGCAGCGCGTTGCATTTCGCCGCCCGAGAGCTGCCCCAAGCGGCGCTGCTGCAAATGTTGCATACCTGTATCGGCCAGCGCTTGCGCAACAATTTGCTCTTGCTGGCTATCATTTTCCTGCCCCGCATACGGAATGCGCCCCAGCGCCACATACTGCGCCACACTCAAACGCGCATCAGCCACATCGTTTTGCGCCAGCAAAGCCACCGCTTGGGCGCGACTTTGGCGCCCCATCTGCGCCAGCGGCTTGCCCTGAAACAACATCTGCCCGCTGCTTGGGCTTAACTCACCAACCAAGGTGCGCAACAAGCTCGATTTACCGCTGCCATTGGGCCCAATCACAGCCAGACACTCGCCCGCCCGCACCGACAAGCTCACCCCATCGAGCAGCACCTTGCCGCCTCGGGCGTGAACCGATAAGCCCTGCAAGGCCAGCAAACTGCTGTCGGACGCGGTGTTTGTTATATTCATTTGCTAGTTGAGAACTATTCTTATTTAAAGCCAGTATTCTAAAGAAATTGCCGCACACTTTTCAGGGGATTAATAAAAGTGTTGTTGCTTCGTCGGATATTTTGCGCTTGCGCTGCAAAAGTGGCAAAACAAGTGCAAGCGATAATACAAAGAGCGCTAATCCAAGCACCGCCAAACACACCTGCCACAACCCGCAGCCACAAGCGCACTGCAAAATACACACCCCAAACAGCAACCTTCGGAAAAAGCACATGAAACTGGCAAGCTACCAAGACGGCTCGCGCGACGGCCAGCTCGTAGTCGTAGACCGTCATCTGAAAACCGCCTGCTACGCCACGGGCATAGCCAGCAAATTGCAGCAAGCACTCGATGACTGGAACTTCATCTCGCCGCAACTGCAAGACTTATACGACGCCCTTAACCAAGGCCGCGCCCGCCACAGCTTTGCCTTCAACCCCTTGATGTGCCTTGCACCGCTGCCACGCGCCTACCAATGCCTAAGCGCACAACCGTGGAGCCAACACCAGCAATTGCAACAGCTTTTGGCACAACACCTCGCAGCGCAAACGCAAACGCAGACCCACGCACCACAACCCGCCCCAACCCAAGCCGCCAGCCAAAGCAGCTCTGACTGGCTCTATGGCGCACACAGCGCCATCACCACGCCTGGCATACACGCAGAACTAGACTTTGAAGCGGGCATAGCCGCCATCACAGGCGACATTGCACAAGGCGCAAGCCCCGAGCAAACGCTCGAAAGCGTGCGGCTCCTAGCCCTTTGCAGCAGACTCGTCATGCGCAAGCCAACCCACGCCAGACACAGCAGCACAACAAAAGCAGCAGCAAAAGCAGCGGCAAAAACACCAGCCACCCTTACCTTGCCACAACCCTACACCGCCTTTAGCCCCGTTGCCATCACCCCCGACGAACTAGGCGAACACTGGCAAGAAGGCCGAGCGCACCTCACACTGCACACCGCCATCAATGGCCGCGCCATAGGCCGCTGCGACATGGCCTGCGACATGGACACAGGCCTGCACCAAATCATTGCGCAAGCCTGCCAGCAGCGCCCGCTGCGTGCTGGCAGCATCATCCACGCCGCCCCCGTTAGCAACCAAAACACGCAAAAAGGCTTTGCCTGCCTGCTAGACAAGCGCACCAGCGAAACACTGCAACACGGCAGCGCCAGCACCAGCTACCTGTGCGCAGACGACATCTTGCGCGTAAGCGCCGAAAACAAACAAGGCGCAAACCTCTTTGGCACCATCGAACAAACCTGCCTTGATGCAAACATGGCGCAAAACCAACTATAATGTGCGGCTCTTTTGACATCATCCTCAACCAATAAGGACACACAATCATGGCATCAGCCAAATCCAAAAAAAACCCCCGTCTGGCATCTGGCCGTAAACGCGCCCGCCAAAACGTAAAACTCAATGCAGCCAACACATCGCTGCGCTCCAAATACCGCACCGTTATCAAAAACGTAGAAAAAGCTGTTGCAGCTGGCGATAAAGCCAAAGCACAAGAGCTGTTTGCCACCATGCAATCGGTAGTTGATACCGTTGCCGACAAAGGCATCTTCCACAAAAACAAGGCAGCGCGCGATAAAAGCCGTCTGTCTGCCAAAGTCAAAGCTTTGGCCGCCGCCTAATCACACAGGCCAAGCACAGCAGAGCCACACTCTGCTGCCGTTTGAACGGGTGCGCTGTCAAAGAAAAGAGAAAAACCGCCGCAAGGCGGTTTTTTATTGCCCCCATTTTGTTGCTCAAAATCAAAGCGCACAAAATCAGCAGCCACTTGCAAGAAACAATCTGCGCCAAAGCAACCCAAAAGCAAAGCTGAAGCGCCAAACGCAAAGCAAGATGTTACAAATATCCTGCACGCGCGCACAATGAAACGCTACGACGCGCAAGCAATGTGCTATCGTGCATCACTTGGCATTTTTTGCCTTTTTATCGAAAGGAATCTTATGAGCAAAATAACCCGTTTTCTGGCTAAACCCCTGCTTGCCATCGCACTGATTGGCTCTGTAGCTGGCGTAGCCCACGCGCAGGGCGATGACATCATCAAAAACGAATTAAAAATTACCGCTGCACAAGAAGCCACCTGGAAGCAGTTCACAGAAACATATGCACTGCCTTTCCAGCCATCGCAAGTTATCACTGGCGAGCAGTTCAACGCCATGAAAACGCCCGAGCGCATTGCTTTCCTGAAAAAACTGCGCCTAGAAGAAACCAGCTTTTTGGCCAACCGCCTGGACGCTTCTTTGGCCTTGTACAACCAGCTTGACGACAGCCAAAAGCAAACATTTGACAATATGACAGCACAGCCCGTTGCTGCGCAGCAAGCCGCGCCCAAAGCACCTGCTAAAGCTCCAGCCAAAGCCAAGATGAAATAAGCGTTTATCGCCTTTTACTTAACTTAGCTTGGCTAAAGAAATTTAGCCACATAAAAAAACGCCAGCGCAATGCTGGCGTTTTTTGTATCAGCGGCAATAGGCTGCCAAGCGGCTATTTATCAAAGCGTGCGGATAAGTTCGCCCAGTTTGGCAACATACGCCTGCATGTCTTCAATTGGGCGTGTGGCTACGCCCGCCTCGGCGGCTGCTTTGGCTACGGCTGGCGCAATGCGCAAAATCAGGCGCGTATCAAATGGCTTTGGAATGATGTATTCAGAGCCAAATTGCAGCGTTTGCCCAGCGTAGGCTTGCGCTACTTCGCTGCTGACTTCGTCTTTGGCAAGGGCGGCAATTTCACGCACGCAAGCGAGCTTCATGGAGTCGGTAATGCTGACTGCGCCGCAATCGAGAGCGCCACGGAAGATGTACGGGAAGCACAGCACGTTATTGACCTGATTGGGGTAGTCGGAGCGGCCTGTGGCAATGATGCAGTCGGGGCGGGCTTGCTTGGCAAGCTCGGGCAAGATTTCGGGTGACGGGTTGGCGAGCGCCAAAATCACGGGCTTATCGGCCATGGTTTTGACCATTTCGGGCGTTAAAACGTTGGCAGTAGAGCAGCCCAGAAATACGTCTGCGCCAGCGACTACGTCGGCCAGTGTGCGTTTGCCTGTATCGGGTTGTGCGTAGCGGGCTTTGGATTCGTCAAAGCCACCAGCGCGACCTTCGTAGATAAGGCCTTTGGAGTCGCACATGGAGATGTTGGCGCGTTGCATGCCCAAGCCCACCATCAAGTCCAGGCAAGCCAGTGCTGCTGCGCCTGCGCCTGATACGGCCAGTTTGACTTGCGAGATGTCTTTGCCGACGAGTTCAAGCCCGTTGAGTACGGCTGCCGATGAGATGATGGCTGTGCCGTGCTGGTCATCGTGAAAGACGGGGATTTTCATGCGTTCGCGCAGTTTGCGCTCAATGTAGAAGCACTCGGGCGCTTTGATGTCTTCCAGATTGATGCCGCCCAATGTGGGTTCGAGCGCAGCGATGATGTCTACGAGTTTATCGGGGTCGTTTTCGGCGAGTTCGATGTCAAATACGTCTACACCAGCGAATTTTTTAAACAAGCAGCCTTTGCCTTCCATAACGGGTTTGCTTGCCAGCGGGCCAATGTCGCCCAGCCCCAGCACGGCTGTCCCGTTGGTGATAACGCCTACCAGGTTGGCGCGGGCGGTGTATTCGGCGGCTTTGGCTGGGTTGGCCTGTATTTCAAGGCAGGGGTAGGCAACGCCTGGCGAGTAAGCAAGGCTCAAGTCGCGCTGGTTGGCTAGTGGTTTGGTGGGGCGCACGGAGATTTTGCCGTGTGTGCCTGCACGGTGGTATTCGCAAGCTGCATCGCGCAGGGCGATTTCGTTGGGTGACATGGGGCTGTCGTTTGTCATGGGGTGGTTTTCCTCAATGTGCATTAAACCAGCGCGCCTGTTTGCGGCTGGGCTGTGTTTATTGCGGTTTTAAGTGAAGATAAGTGCAGGTAAGTGCAAATAAGTACGAATAGGCTCTTTGGAGATGGCTTGTTTTGAGCCGTCTTTTTTTAGCAGCTTGTTAAAGCGGCCTCTTTTGAGCGCAATGTTTTGGTAAGGCAATTGTTGCACAAGCCAGCGGCGCACGCGCAAAATGCGTGTGCCAGTGGTTAAAAATTGCAAGCAAGTTGTTGGCTGCAAATGGTTTGCTTGGCTTGGCTGGTTTAACTCGGTTTGGTTGGCTATTTTTTGGTTGGCTATTTTTTGGCTGGTTTTTTTAGCTGGTTATCAGCGGGCTATTGGCTAAACAGCCCCGCTTCGCCTTGCGGCGGCATTAGCCCCAAGTGGCGATAGGCCGCTTGCGTAGCCACACGCCCGCGCGGGGTGCGTTGCAAAAAGCCTTGCTGGATGAGGTAGGGCTCAATCACGTCTTCAATGGTGCCGGGCTCTTCGCCAATGCTGGCAGCGATGTTGTCTAGCCCTACGGGGCCGCCGTCAAAGCGGTGTACTACGGCTTCGAGCAGTTTGCGGTCCATCACGTCAAAGCCCTGCGGGTCTACATCCAGCATGGTGAGGGCGCTTTGCGCTATGGCCATGCTGATGCAGCCGTCGCCTTTCACATCGGCATAGTCGCGCACGCGGCGCAGCAGGCGGTTGGCTATGCGCGGTGTGCCACGGCTGCGGCGGGCGATTTCGAACGCGCCGTCGTCTTGTATGGGCACTTGCAGCAAGCCCGCACTGCGTTTGACGATGCGGGCGAGCTCGTCTGCACTGTAAAACTCCAGCCGCGAAACGATGCCAAAGCGGTCGCGCAGGGGGTTGGTAAGCATGCCCGCGCGGGTGGTGGCGCCCACCAGTGTGAAGGGTTGCAAGTCGAGCTTGATGCTGCGTGCGGCGGGGCCTTCGCCAATCATGATGTCGATTTGGTAGTCTTCGAGTGCGGGGTAGAGGATTTCTTCCACCACGGGCGAGAGGCGGTGGATTTCGTCAATAAACAGCACGTCGTTTGCTTCCAGATTGGTGAGCAGCGCGGCCAGGTCTTTGGGTTTTTCAAGCACGGGGCCGCTGGTTTGACGCAAATTAACGCCAAGTTCTTGCGCGATGATGTGCGATAAGGTGGTTTTGCCCAGGCCAGGCGGGCCAAAGAGCAGCACATGGTCGAGCGCCTCGCCCCGTTTGCGGGCAGCGCCAATAAAAATCTCCAACTGCTCGCGCACTTTGGCTTGCCCTACGTATTCTTCAAGCAGCTTGGGGCGCAAGGCGCGTTCGAGTGCTTCTTCTTGCGGGGTGGCAGGGGTGCTGGATATGACCCGTGGCGCTGCAATGTGCGGGGCTTCAACGTGCAGCGTGTCGGTTTTTATGGCCATTTTGTTTCAATATTCGAGTTAAATGCGCATGCGCGGTATTGCATGATGCGCTCTGCTTTGTATTGTGGCGCATTGCCGAGCCAGCGGACAACAGCAGTACCCAACCAAGCAGCATACAAGCTGCTTGCTGCACCACAACCCATTTGCACCTGCCAGCGCACCAATGCTAACCGTGCTATTTGCAGCCCAGCAAAGCGCGAGCTTGTGCGCCTTGCACGCGCCACATTTGCAAACCGCCTGGGCGTTTGGGTTGCGTCCAAAACAGTTGCTCGGGTAGCAAGTAGGGCAGCTTGTCGCCATACCACTGCGGCGCAAGCACCCACACGCTGCTGCCCGCAGGCGCGGTGGCGCACAAGTGCGCGGGCAGATGCTCGTTGCGTATCATGATTTGCTCGGCCGCTTTGGGCGAAAAATCAGCCGCATCCAGCATGTAGTTGCGCCAGCCGTCTGACTGGCGATGCACGGGGTTGTCCCAGTCTGCCACCAGCAGCACGGGCTTGTGCCAGCTTAAATAAAAGGGCATGTCAAACTGGAAATTGTCTATCATCACAATCGTGTCTTGCGGCGCTATTGCCGCACGCATACTGGGCACTACGCTGTAAATAGAGCTGCGCGGTATAGCCGTAAATATTCCCGTTAAGGTCAGGCATAAAGCCGCCCCGCCCAGTGCCATGCCTGCCAATCGTTTGATTGGCCACAGCCCTTGCGCGGTTTGCAGGCACAGGGCAAACAGCACCGCCAATGGCGGCACGGCGGGCAAAATGTAGCCTACTGTTTTGGATGTAGGTATGGAGAAAAACACCACCACAAAGCCCAGCCAGCACCACAGCAGGCGCAAGGCTGACGCGGGTGAAGCTACAGGCAGCACGCGCCCCATTTGCTTGAGCCTGCCCTGCATGCTTTGTGCGCCTAGCCCCTGCCCATTGCCGCGCATATTGCGCCACAGCGCGGGCAGCAGCCACACGCTTGTGGGCAAGCCCATGCCAAAGAGCAAAGCGGGGTAAAACCACCAGCCCTGCTGGTTGTTAAACTCGCCGCCCGAGAAGCGGTGAAACTGCTGCTCAATAAAAAAGTAATACGCAAACCCCGGGTAGCGTTGCTGCACCAGCACCACCCACGGCACGGCAATGAGCGCAAACAGCACTGCCCCAGGCAAGGAAAGCAGCAGCACCCACAGCCCGCGCCAGTGGCGCTGCCACAGCAGCCACAGCAGCAGCACCGCCGCTGGCAGCGCCGCACCAATCAGCCCCTTGGCCAAAATACCCAGCGCCGCAAATACCCACGTTAGCCACACCCAGCCCTTGTGCGGCAAGCCCAGCGCTTGCTGCATCACGGCATGTGCGCCCGCCAGCACGGTAAGCGCAATGAGCATGCCTACGAGCATATCGAGATTGGCAAACTGTGCGCCGCCAAAGAAAAACGGCATGGTTGCCAGCAGCAGCAAACTTACCCACGCCAGCTTGTGCGAAATATGCTGGCGCACAAACAGGTACAGCCCCATGCCGCCCATCCAGCCAATCAGCACCGACGAAGTACGCGCCGCCCAGCAGCTTGTGCCAAAGAGTTTGAGCGCCAAGCCATTAATCCAGTAAAACAGCGGCGGCTTGTGGAAAAACGGCAGCCCGTTGAGCAAAGGCTCCAGCCACTGGTTATGCAGCGCCATATCCAGCGCAATTACCGAGTAGCGCCCCTCATCGGGCATACCCAAACTGCGCCAGCCCACTGCCAGACATAGCCACAGCGCCAGCAGCACAGCGGGCATGGCAACAGGGTGGCGCTCGTAGCGCGGCTGCAAAAACGAAACAAGGCGTGTAATCAGTGACATGGGCGTGGCGCGTGCGGCAAAAGTATCGACAACAACAAAGTAGCGGGGCATGGTAGCAGAAAGCCGTTGCGCCAATGGGCAGCAAATAGTTGGTAACAGGCGGCAAATGCTTCAAACAAATACAGAAATCAGATGCAAAGTGCAGAAAAGCGCAACGCTCTTGGCTCTTGGCTCTTGGCTCTTGGCTCTTGGCTCTTGGCTCTTGG
>JAGONG010000002.1:0-3945 GCA_017993135.1 Allobrachymonas sp. | reverse complement strand
GCTCTTGGCTCTTGGCTCTTGGCTCTTGGCTCTTGGCTCTTGGCTCTTGGTTTTTGGTTTTTGGTTTTTGGTTTTTTGAAAATCGCTGATTTATTCCTCACCCTCGACTTGGAGAAGCCTTTCAAAATCGCCATTCCCGCGCAGGCGGGAATCCACGACTGCGCTTCTTATTGCGATGGATTCCCGCCTGCGCGGGAATGACGCATTTCAGCTTTGCAGGGTAGGTAACTTGCTCCCCCCCCCCGCGCGACGTGGGCGTAGAGGGTGCGAAGCTAGTAAAAGTGGCAACTTTTTAAAAAGCCAGACAAGCAGTATTTATGCGGCTTGCAGGCCAAAAATGCCCCGCAAGCCGCATGGGAGATGGTTGTTGGGGTTTGGATGATTTGATTGGGGTTAGATGCCCTTTGGAAGGGCACTTGTCGCCGTCAGCCGCACCAGCCATTTGTTGCCGTGCGAAACCTGCCACCTCTCACCATCATCTCTGCGCAAAGCAGCTATTTCGCCAATCCCTTGAGTGCCTGCTTGATGCCATCGCTCACCCCCACATCGGCAGGCAGCGCCTTCACCGCCAGCGCGGCTTCTCGCTCGCTGTAGCCCAGTGCGACCAGTGCCTGCAAAATATCAAGCTGCGCATCGTGCTGCAACATGCCCGCGCCCGTTGCGGGCAAAGCGGGCGCGAGTTTGTCTTTAAGCTCCAGCAGCAACCGTTCGGCGGTTTTTTTGCCAATGCCTGGCACTTTAATCAGGCGGCCGCTTTCTTGCGCTGCTACGGCTTGCGCCAAATCATCCACACTCAAGCCCGACAAAATCGATAACGCCGTGCGCGCGCCCACACCACTGATTTTGATAAGCTGCCTAAACGCCGCGCGCTCCTGCGCCGTGGCAAAACCAAACAGCAACTGGGCATCTTCGCGTACCACAAAATGCGTCAGCAGCGTAACTTGCTCGCCCAGCGCGGGCAGGTTGTAAAACGTGCTCATTGGCACATCTACCTCATAGCCCACGCCGCTGCAATCCACCAGCACCTGCGGCGGCGATTTATCCAGCAGCGTGCCTGTTAGTTTTCCAATCATGGGGTATCCTTATCTACAACGTTTTGCAGCGTTTCATAACGCTTGCAAATTAAACCAATCAACCAACGGGATTATCCGCGTGATTCTTCGCCACACCTTCACTCCCTTGAACAACACCCGCTTGTCGCACCTGTGCGGCCCGTTGGATGAGCACCTGCGCGCCATAGAGCGCGAGCTAGACGTAAAAATCGCCCACCGCCACGAGCAATTCAAAATCGACGGAGCCAAAGCCCGCGCCAACCGCGCCTTGGAAGTGCTGCAAGCCCTGTACGAGCAAGCTGCCCGCCCCATCGAGCCTGCCACCGTGCAACTCATGCTCGCCGCGCGTGATGATGCGCCCCTGCCCACCGAAGATGCCCAGCTTGCCACCCGCCGCAGCGACCTGCGCGCGCGCACCGCCACCCAAGGCGTGTACCTGCAAAGCATAGCCAGCCACGACATCACCTTTGGCATAGGCCCGGCAGGCACAGGCAAAACCTGGCTTGCTGTAGCCTGCGCTGTAGATGCCCTTGAGCGTGGCGCTGTGCAGCGCATTGTGCTCACCCGCCCCGCAGTAGAAGCAGGCGAGCGACTGGGCTTTTTGCCTGGTGACCTGGTGCAAAAAATCGACCCCTACCTGCGCCCCCTGTACGACGCGCTCTACGAGCTTATGGGCTTCGAGAAGGTACAAAAAGCATTCGAACGCTCCGCCCTTGAAATCGCCCCCCTTGCCTTTATGCGCGGGCGCACCTTGAACAACGCCTTCATCATTCTCGACGAAGCACAAAACACCACGCCTGAGCAAATGAAAATGTTCCTCACCCGCATCGGCTTTGGCGCCAAAGCCGTAGTTACAGGAGATGTGAGCCAAATCGACCTGCCCAAAGGCCAAAGCAGCGGCCTGATAGAAGCCGAGCGCATATTAAAACGCGTGCAAGGCATTGCCCATGTGCGCTTTAGCAGCGCCGACGTAGTGCGCCACCCCTTGATTGCCCGCATTGTTGATGCTTACGAAGCCGCTGGCAGCGCAGCGCGGCGGGGGCAAGACAGGGCGTAATAGCCCAGCCAACTTGACACACGCCAATTGACCAGCGTAATCAGCGCAGCCTGATTACAAAAAACCCACCAAGCTTGCACCCATGCTCTGCAAGCAGTGCTATGTATGCACGGATAATGGCCCCATGGACCATACCCCACCCCCACGCCGCACCCTTACACGCCCCACTTCGCGCCCAGCCCCCAAAGCTGCCGATGCACCACGCACCGCGCCAAGCGCAGATACGCGCTCAAGCACGCGCTCCAATCCGCGTTCTAATCCGCGCCCCACCGCGCGCCCCGATGCGCGCCCTGATGCGCCTGCCACCAGCCGCAGCGCCTCATCCGAGCGCAGCCGCGCCTTTGCCGCACCACGCAGCAGCACCAGTACCAGCAAGCCCGCTGAGGGCGCAGCCAGCTACAGAGGCAACGCACCAAGCCGCACCGACGGCCGCCGCGCGCCCGAGCGCACGCATGGCAATGCAGCAGGCTACGCGGCGAGCAGCGAGGCGCGCAGAACGTCTTTGCGGCAATCGTCAGACCAGCCCCGCAACCCTGCTGACGGCTACGGCACGGGCTATGACCGCCCAGCAAACCGCCCCGCGAGCTACCCAGCAAATCGCCCCCAAAATCGCTTTGAAAGCCAGACTGAAAATCGCCCCGAAAACCGTTCTACCAACCGCCCCACAAGCCGCCCCGCAAACCGTTCTGCGGGCGAGTTTTCGGGCAACTTCTCTGGCAATTTTTCAGGCAACAGGGCTGAAGGTAGCGCAAACACCAGAGCTGCCGACAATGCGCGTGGCAACTGGGCAAGCAATAAAGCACAGCGCAATGCGCCCTCTGGCACAAACAACGCGCCGCGCAACGCCTACGGCAACAGCCCCGCACCCGCCAGCAACGCCCCTGCCACGCGCAGCAACGTCTGGCGCAGTGACGACCAGCCGCCCCGCAGCGCACGCCCAAGCACCCCGCCCCGCGCAACCCGCACCCTGCCGCCTGCCCAGCCCACTGCCCACGCTGCCCGCCAGCCAGCGCCAGACCATGCCGCCAGCAGCACCAAGCCCCCCGCTTTCGCTAACACCACCGCTGCCACCCCCGCAGACAACCAGTCAAGCAACCCCGCCCTGCCCACCACAGGCACGCGCTTGAACAAGCGCATGGCCGATTTGGGGCTATGCTCGCGGCGCGAGGCTGACGAGTGGATTGCCAGCGGCTGGGTTTTCGTCAATGAGCTGCCCGCCAGCACAGGCCAGCGCGTGGCAGAAAGCGACCGCATCCACATCGACCGCGCCGCCTACGGCCAGCAAGAGCAGCAAGTCACCATCCTGCTGCACAAACCCGTGGGCTACGTCAGCGGCCAGCCCGAAGACGGCCACCAAAGCGCCGCCACCTTGATAAACAACACCAGCCACTGGCGCGGCGACACCAAAACCATGCGCTTTTTGCCCAGCCAATTGCGCGGCTTGGCTCCCGCTGGGCGGCTCGATATCGACTCCACTGGCCTGCTTGTGCTTACGCAAGACGGGCGCGTGGCACGCCAACTCATTGGCGAGCACAGCACCATCGACAAAGAATATCTGGTGCGCGTGTCTTACGCTACGCCCAGCGGCAGCGTTGTAAGCGAGAACGTACAAGCCATCTTCCCGCCCGCGCAACTTGCCCTGCTGCGCCACGGCTTAAGCCTTGACGACCAGCCCCTCAAACCCGCACAAGTCGATTGGCAAAACCCCGAGCAACTGCGCTTTGTGCTGGTTGAAGGCAAAAAGCGCCAAATCCGCCGCATGTGCGAAGCCGTGGGGCTAAAAGTAACTGCGCTCAAGCGCGTGCGCATCGGCCAAGTGCGCTTGGGCGACTTGCC
>JAGONG010000023.1 GCA_017993135.1 Allobrachymonas sp. | reverse complement strand
GCCCTGCCATGATGCTTGTTCCTTCGTTGAATTGGGGGGAGAAATCTGAAAATTTGGGGTTTAAAGAGGTGCTGATTGATTCTTCATGCAGGAATCAACCCTGCATGTTGTCATTCCCGCGCAGGCGAGAATCTATTGCCATAAGAAGCGCTGCCGTGGATTCCCGCCTGCGCGGGAATGACGAACAATGGCATTTTTATCCAAAACTGGAATAAAACTGGAATAAATCAGCGCCTCCTTAAAAATACACTGAAAACGCATGATTTTACTAAGTACCGCCCAGCGCTCCAAATGCGCCCGCAATACCCTTGCGCAAGCACGCGCAGCAGCGTAGCCGCGCACGGGCTGAAGTTGCGGCTTTTTTAGCTTTTGTGGCTTTTGCCACGTTTGGCGCGGCTGCTTTGTAACACTGCTCAGCACCCCTTTGCGCCCACGCGCTACAGTATGCGGCAGTTATCATTGCGGCTTGCAAGCAAGCTTGCACCAGTTCACCACAAAAACACCACCATTTACAAAGAGCGCCCTATGCCAACCAGCCCCCTGCTTATTGCACAAAACGCCCAAGCCACTGCCGCCCTGCTGCCCGCGCTGGCTAACCGCCACGGTTTAATTACAGGCGCTACTGGTACGGGCAAAACGGTTACCCTGCAAGCGCTGGCCGAGCAGTTTTCGCGCATTGGCGTGCCCGTATTCGTATCTGACATCAAGGGCGATTTAACGGGTATTAGCCAAACAGGGGCAATTGGCACAAAACTCGCCGCCGTGCTGCAAGAGCGCGGCTTGCCCCTGCCGCAGCCCCACGCCTGCCCTGCTACGCTGTGGGATGTGTTTGGCGAGCAAGGTCACCCTGTGCGCACCACCATCAGCGATATGGGCCCGCTGCTGCTGGGGCGTATGCTGGGCTTAAACGAGGTGCAAGCGGGCGTGCTGCATATTGTCTTTAAGGTGGCAGATGACAACGGCTTGCTGCTGCTTGATTTGAAAGACTTGCGCAGCCTGCTGCAATATGTGGGCGACAATGCGCGCCAATTTAGCACCTCTTACGGCAACATCAGCACGGCAAGCGTGGGCGCTATTCAGCGTGGTTTGCTGCAAATTGAAGCGCAAGGCGGCGAGCAGTTTTTTGGCGAACCCATGCTCAACATCAACGACTTGATGCAAACCATAGACGGCCAAGGCGTAATCAACATACTCGCCGCCGACCGCCTGCTGCAAGCCCCGCGCCTGTATGCCACGTTTTTGCTGTGGATGCTCTCGGAGCTGTTTGAGCAACTACCCGAAGTGGGCGACCTGGAAAAACCCAAACTGGTTTTTTTCTTTGACGAAGCCCACCTGCTGTTTGACGAAGCACCCAAAATCCTGCTTGAGCGCATCGAGCTCGTTGTGCGGCTGATACGCTCCAAAGGCGTAGGCGTATATTTCGTCACCCAAAACCCGCTAGACATACCCGACAGCGTTTTAGCCCAACTGGGCAACCGCGTGCAACACGCCCTACGCGCCTACACCCCGCGCGACCAAAAAGCCGTAGCTGCCACCGCAGCCACCATGCGCCCCAACCCCAGTCTGGACATCGCCCGCGCCATTACCGAACTGGCCACGGGCGAGGCGCTTATCAGCTTTCTGGACGAAAAAGGCCGCCCTGGTGTAACCGAGCGCGTGTACGTCATCCCGCCAGGCAGCCAAATAGGCCCCATCAGCGCCGAACAGCGCCAAAGCCTGCTTGCGCAATCACTCGTAGCAGGCGCATACGAGCAAGCCATAGACCGCCAATCGGCCTACGAAATGCTGCAACAACGCGGCCTGGCAGCCTCTGCCCCCTCAGCCGCCAACGCCCACGCGCCACTGGGCACAACGCCTGCAAACACAGGCAACGCAAGCGGTGCAGGCGGCATGGGTGGCACAGGCGAGATGGGCGACGCGCTGGTAGACGGCCTCAAAGAGCTGCTGCTAGGCCGCACCGGCCCGCGCGGCGGCCAATACGACGGCATCCTGCAAAGCACCATCAAATCAGCCGCCCGCAGCGCAGGCTCACAAGTGGGGCGTGAATTGATGCGTGGCGTTTTGGGCAGCTTGCTGGGCGGGCGCAAATAACGCGATAAGCCGTGGCGGGGGGGGCTACGACGCAGAGGGAATACGGGGGCGGACGCAGAGGGCGCAGAAGAAATACGGGGGCGAACGCAAAAGACGCAGAAGTTACGCAGAAGGCGCAAAAGGAATACCAAATTTGTTTGGGAATACCTTGAACCAGTGTTTATGCGGGTTGCAGGGCATAAATGGCTGGGAGGGCGTATGGAGGCTGGTTGTCGGTGGTTTTGCGGTTTGGCTTGGGCTTGTGTTGGGGCGATGTTGATTTAATCCAGCTCGTAGAAAATGCCTTCGCCCGCCATTGCTGCGTGGCAACGGCGGGCGGGCAGTAACGAGTTATGGCGGGTTATGGCGTTTGTTTTTCCCGAAGCCGAGATAAACAAGCGCTTCCCAAAGGGAGGCTTTAGTCTTTCAAGCGCATTTCTGCCGCACGCGCATGGGCTTGCAGACCTTCACCGTGTGCCAGTACGCTGGCAATTTTGCCTAGCACTTGTGCGCCTGCTTCGCTGACTTCGATGATGCTGCTGCGTTTTTGAAAGTCGTACACGCCTAGCGGTGAAGAAAACCGCGCTGTGCCGCTGGTGGGCAGTACGTGGTTGGGGCCTGCGCAGTAGTCGCCCAGGCTTTCGCTGGTGTATGCGCCTAAAAACAGTGCGCCCGCGTGTTTGAGCAAGGGCTCCCAGCGGTGCGGGTCGGTGCTGCTGATTTCAAGGTGCTCGGGGGCTACGCGGTTTGACAGGGCGCAGGCTTCTTCCATGCTGCGGGTGTGAATCATGGCGCCACGCCCGTTCATGCTTTTGGCAATGATTTGTGCGCGTGGCAGGCTGGGTAGCAGGCGGTCTATTTCGGCTTGTACGGCATCGATGTAGGCAGCATCGGGGCAGAGCAAGATGCTTTGCGCGAGTTCGTCGTGCTCGGCTTGACTAAACAGGTCCATAGCTACCCATTGCGCGGGGGTGCTGCCGTCTGCCACTATCAAAATTTCGCTGGGGCCGGCAATCATGTCTATGCCTACTGTGCCAAATACGCGCCGCTTGGCGCCTGCTACGTAGGCGTTGCCCGGGCCGGTGATTTTGTCTACTTTGGGTATGGTGGCTGTGCCGTAGGCGAGTGCGGCTACGGCTTGTGCACCGCCGATGGTGAAGGCGCGGCTTACGCCTGCTACGTAGGCAGCGGCAAGCACGAGCGGGTTGCGCTCGGCGTGGGTGGCAATGTTATCGGCACTGCCTGCTGCCGCGCCGCCTGTGGCTATGCTGCCCGAGGCGGGTGTGGGCACGACCATGATGATTTCTTGCACGCCTGCAACGTGGGCGGGTACGGCGTTCATGATTAGGCTGCTGGGGTAGGCTGCTTTGCCGCCTGGCACGTAGATGCCTACGCGGTCTAGCGGGGTGACTTTTTGCCCAAGCAGGCTGCCGTGTTCGTCGCGGTAGGTCCAGCTTTCGCCGCCGTGTTTTTTCTGCTCTTCGTGGTAGCTGCGCACGCGGGCAACTGCGTCTTGCAGGGCTTGTTGCTGGGCGGCGGGCAGGCTGTCGAAGGCGGTTTTGAAGTCGGCTTGGCTGAGTTCCAAGTCGGCTACGCTGCTGGCTTGCAGGCCGTCGAAACGGGCGGTGTATTCAAGCACGGCAGCATCGCCGCGTGTGCGCACGTTGTCTAGAATTTCGGCCACGCGCTGCTCGATGGCGGCATCGGTATCTGCGCTCCAGTGCAGGCGGCGGCTAAAGGCTTCTTCAAAATCGGGCTGGCTGGTAGATAGGCGCAGGGGCTTGGCGGTTAAAGAGTTCATGGCTTGTACAAGAAAAAACGGCAGGCAATTCGCGCCTGCGGGTGCGGATTAAAACGGGTTACGCTGGCTATTGTGCAATAAGCGCACGCTTTGGCGTGTGCCGCACGGGGCAGATTACCAGACAAGATTACAAGGTTTTGCGTTATACTTGACACCTTTAGTCGGGATTGGAATTTCTGCGCCATTGCATGGCTTGCCCTGTGTGTGCTGGCTGCATATTTTGCACTGCGTTTGCTGGTGCTTGGCAGTGTTTGATTTTCTTGCCCTGTATTTTGCAAAAAAACTCTGCCCCTGCTTCGAAAGGAATCAGTTATGCGTTTAACTACCAAAGGCCGTTTTGCTGTTACGGCCATGATTGACTTGGCTTTGCGCCTGAATTTGGGTCCTGTTACGCTCTCGGCTATTAGCCAGCGCCAGCATATTTCGCTGTCGTATCTGGAGCAATTGTTTGGCAAGTTGCGCCGCAACCAGCTTGTTGCATCTACTCGCGGCCCTGGCGGTGGTTATACGCTGGCGAAAAAAGCCAGTGAAATTACGGTGGCAGATATTATGATGTCTGTCGATGAGCAGCTTGATGCTTCGGGCTGTGGCGGCAAAGAAAATTGCACAGGCCCGCACAATGGCCCGTGCATGACGCACGACCTCTGGCATGCGCTAAACCAGCATATGTTTGAGTTTTTGCGCTCTATTTCTCTGCAAAATCTGGTTGATGAGCAGGTTGCAAAAGGCATGCGCGTTGAAGAAAAAACCATGCTGCGCCGCTCTATTGCTACTACGTCAGTGCTTCGCCCCATTCGCGTGAATGCGCCAAATTCGGTATTTGCGCTGGGTTCCATCAATCTGGGCGGCAAGTAGCAGTGCGCAACAAGGGGGGTGCTTATACCCTTTAAATGGTTTCCTGTTTTGCAAACATGGATGTTGCTTAACCGATACCATTTAAACCTTCGTATCTGTTTTATCCGCTTCATTTGTATAAGGTAATTGCATGACTTCGCCTTTTCCCGTTTACCTTGATTACGCCGCCACTACCCCTGTTGATCAGCGCGTAGTAGATGCCATGATTCCCTGGCTACGCGAGCACTTTGGCAATGCCGCCAGCCGCAGCCACGCTTGGGGCTGGGAGGCCGAGAAAGCCATTGAAGATGCGCGCGGCCATGTTGCTGCCCTCATCGGCGCAGACCCGCGTGAAATTGTCTGGACCAGCGGCGCAACCGAGTCTGACAACCTCGCCATCAAAGGCGCGGCACAGTTTTACAAAGACAAAGGCAAGCACCTTATCACCGTAAAAACCGAGCACAAAGCCGTGCTCGACCCCATGCGCGAGCTTGAGCGCCAAGGCTTTGAAGTTACCTACATGGACGTGCAGGAAAACGGCTTGCTTGATTTGGATGCGCTCAAAGCCGCCATTCGCCCCGATACCATTTTGATTAGTGTCATGTACGTCAATAACGAAATTGGCGTCATTCAAGACATTCCTGCCATTGGCGCAATGTGCCGCGAAAAAGGCATCGTCTTTCACGTAGATGCAGCCCAAGCCACAGGGAAGATTGCACTCGATATGCAAACCACCCCTATTGACCTGATGAGCCTGGCCAGCCACAAATCTTACGGACCCAAAGGCATTGGCGCCCTCTACGTTCGCCGCAAACCCCGCGTGCGCCTTGAAGCGCAAATGCACGGTGGCGGCCATGAGCGCGGCATGCGCAGCGGCACTTTGCCCACCCACCAATGCGTAGGCATGGGCGAGGCATACCGTCTGGCCAAGCTCGAAATGGAGCAAGACTACGCCCACGCCGCCCGCCTGCAAAAGCGCCTGCTCGATGGCTTGCTCAAAATCGACCAAAGCTTCCTCAATGGCGACTTGCAGCACCGCGTGCCACACAACCTCAACGTCAGCTTTAACTTCGTTGAAGGCGAGTCACTCATCATGGGCATGAAAAATCTGGCCGTCAGCAGCGGCTCTGCCTGCACCAGCGCCAGCCTTGAGCCCAGCTACGTGTTACGCGCCTTAGGCCGCAGTGACGAGCTTGCCCATAGCAGCCTGCGCATGTCCATTGGCCGCTTCACCACCGAAGCAGAAATTGACTACGCCATTGCCAGCATCGCTGAAAACGTTACCAAACTGCGTGAACTCAGCCCGCTATGGGAAATGCACCAAGACGGCATTGATTTAAACAGCATCAAATGGGCAGCGCACTAAGCATGCAACACAAGCGGGCTACGCGCCACCTGCACCTTGCGCCCCGAAAAAGCGCAGCAGCAGCCTTGGCCGCAACCGCTTTTGCCGCATGTGCGCTGCTAGCCAGCCCCCGCGCGCAAGCCGCCAGCAATGCTGCCTGCTTGCTCATGGGGCGCGTTATACAGGTACAAAACCAGCCGCTGCAAGAGCACATGGTGCAACTGCACATTCAGGGCGTTCGTAGCAACAACACCTTGCCCAACGAAATCGAATGCCCGAAAGTATTTAAAACTGGCTCAACGCTTTGGTTGAGCCTAAATGGCGCAGCTTTAAATAAAAGCGCCGCACCGCGCAACGGAGAGCGACTTTGGCTTTCGCTGCGCTACATGGAAAACAACGGCATCGTATTGCGCAAATATGAAGCCATTTCGCGTAAAACTTATCTGGAGAAAAAAGATGGCATACAGTGACAAAGTAATTCAGCACTACGAAAACCCCTTAAACGTAGGCTCCTTTGAAAAAGGCGACGAAACCGTAGGCACAGGCATGGTGGGCGCACCTGCTTGCGGCGACGTAATGAAGCTGCAAATCAAGGTAAACCCCGAAACGGGCGTAATTGAAGATGCCAAATTCAAAACCTACGGCTGCGGCTCTGCCATTGCCTCCTCCTCACTCGTAACCGAATGGGTCAAAGGCAAAACGCTTGATGAAGCAGTGCAACTCAAAAACAGCGACATCGCTGAAGAACTGGAGCTGCCCCCCGTAAAAGTACACTGCTCCATCCTTGCCGAAGACGCCGTAAAAGCAGCCGTGCAAGACTACCGCAGCCGCCAGAAAAAGGCATAACCCCCCTCCGAGGCATTCACACGTACCCACCAGTACATGCGCATACAAAAGACATGGCAATCACCCTGAGCGAAGCCGCTGCGCGGCATATCAACAAATCACTGGCCAAACGAGGCAAAGGCCTGGGCATACGGCTGGGTGTAAAAACCACAGGCTGCTCTGGCATGGCCTACACCATTGAATACGTTGATGTGCAGCAAAGCGACGACGTCGCATTTGAGCAGCACGGCATCACCATCGTGGTCGATGCCAAAAGCCTGCCCTACCTTGACGGCACCGAGCTTGACTATGCGCGTGAAGGCCTCAACGAAGGCTTCAAATTCAGCAACCCCAACGAACGCGACCGTTGCGGTTGCGGTGAATCCTTCAGGGTTTAACCCCAAGCACACCCCACGCCATGAACCTCAACGACGACGACTTCACCCTCTTTAACCTGCCGCGCACCTACGCGCAGGACATGGCAACCATCGACACCCGCTGGAAAGCCCTGCAGCGCCAAGCCCACCCCGACAAATTCGCCGCCCAGGGCGCCGCCGCCCAGCGCCTGGCCATGCAATGGTCGGTGCGCATCAACGAAGCCCACAAGCGCCTCAAAGACCCCCTGCTCCGCGCCACCTACCTGTGCCAGTTGCACGGCATCGTTATCGACACCGAGCGCAACACCGCCATGCCCACCGCGTTTTTGATGCAGCAAATGCAATGGCGCGAAGCACTCGAAGAAGCCAGCACCCCTGCCGAGCTACAAACCCTGCAAGACGAAGTCGAACTCGCCCGCAACAGCACCCAGCAAACACTTGCACAAGCCATCGACCAGCAGCAAGACTACCAAGCCGCCAGCGCCGCCATACAAGCGCTCATGTTTATGCAACGCTTTGCCACCAGCCTGCAACAACGCCAGCAGCAGCCTTAAAACCCCGCTTGCCCCGCGCCAGCGCCGCACCACTGCGCGTCTTGGCAATCTTGGCAATCTTGGCAATCTTGGCAATCTTGGCGCAACAAGCGCTGTCGCCATCAGCACTTGCCTGCCGCCAGCCTTGCTAACCAGCACCCGCGCCCGCCCCATATTGGCGCACCCGAAAAAAACCTTAACGCGCCATGCAAAACGCTGATTGCGACATGGCTGTTGCTGTTTCCATTGCCGTATCCAATGCCAATGCCGCAGCTATCGTCACAATGGTGCTATACGCTGCAAGGGCATTGCACCGCCGCCAAACCAGCACGCACGCCAATCGCTATCATGCCCAGTCAGCCCACTTACTTTGAAAGGACAAAAATGAACACACTGAACGCCGAAATCAAAGCCATGCTGAGCATACAGCTCCCCATCCAAGCCACCACCAGCAAAGACGGCGTGCCAGACATCGGCCCCAAGCGCACCCTACGCGCTTACGACGACAACACCCTCATCTACAACGAAAACACCGCAGGCCAAACCCTGCAAAACATCCGCGACGGCTCCAAAATGGCCATCGCCATCATCGACCGCGAAGCACTCGACGGCTACCGCTTCGTAGGCACGCCCGAAGTATTTAGCGAAGGCAAACCCTTCGAAGACGCCTGCGCCTACGCAGAAAGCAAAGGCATGAAGCCGCCCAAGTTTGCCGTCCTCGTCCACATCGAAAGCATCTACTCCCTGCGCTCAGGCCCAGACGCTGGCAAAAAGCTCTAAGCCCACGCCGCAGAAGAATGCGGGGGCGAACGCAGAAGGCGCAAAAGTTGCGCAGAAGTCGCAGAAAAAATACCGAAATTATTTAAAAAGGCGATAACCAGTGTTTATGCGGGTTGCAGGCCAAAAGAGGCTTGAAACCAGCATGGGAACTGCTTGTCGCCATTTTTGTTTGTTTGGTTAGTTGTTTGCTTGTGGCTGAAATAAATGCGGGGGCGAACGCAAAAGGCTTAAAAGTTACGCAGAAGTCGCAGAAAAATACCAATTTATTTGAACAGTCAGGCAAAACAGCATTCGCCCGCCATTGCCGCACCAAGCCAGAAACCCGTTATTCCCGCGCAGGCGGGAACCCCTGCCCGTGCCCCACTCCAGCCATCATTCCGTTATCTTCACCCCCCATCGTCATTCCCGCGCAGGCGGGAATCCATGGCTGCGCTTTTTATGCCGCTGGATTCCCGCCTGCGCGGGAATGACGGCTTTTGGGGTTTGCGCTCTTTCATGAAGAATAAATCAGCGCCTTGTTAGATGAATGCGGGGACGGGTACGGACGCAGAGGGAATGCGGGGGCGAACGCAGAGGGCGCAAAAGTTGCGCAGAAGTCGCAGAAGAAATACCGAAATTATTCAAAAAGGCGAGAAGCAGTGTTTATGCGGTCTACAGGCCAAAAGAGGCTTGAAACCCGCATGGATACTGCTTGTCGGCTTTTTACGTTGTTTGCGCGGCACAAACAACTGGCTGTGCATTTTATTATTCGCGCCTGTTTTCCGACAGTGCTTATTTGCTTAAAGCGCCAGATTGGGCGCTAGCGCGCGCTCTACCTCTTGCAACGGTGCGCCACTGCGCTGTGCCATGTCTTGCACTTGTGCGTCGTCGATTTTGCCTACGCTGAAGTAGCAAGACTGCGGGTGGCTGAAGTAAAAGCCGCTTACGCTTGAGGCGGGTGTCATGGCGTAGCTTTCGGTGAGTGCCATGTCGATTTCGCTGGTTTGCAGCAGCTCGAACAGGGGCTTTTTCACGCGGTGGTCGGGGCAGGCGGGGTAGCCAGGTGCGGGGCGTATGCCTTGGTATTGCTCGGCTATGAGTTGCTGATTGCTCAGTGCTTCGGCGCTGGCGTAGCCCCACAGGTCGGTGCGCACGCGCCAGTGCAGGTATTCGGCAAAGGCTTCGGCCAAGCGGTCGGCGAGTGCTTTGAACATGATGCTGGAGTAGTCGTCATTTTGCGCTGCAAATACGGCTTCTTGCTGCTGCGCGTTGATGCCAGCGGTTACGGCAAAGCAGCCGATGTAGTCGCGCCCAACATCAGCCCTGCCGCCATCTTGCGCGGCTTGCTCAAGTGCGCTGCGCGGGGCGATAAAGTCTGCCAGGCAGCGGCTGGGGCGCTGCACGCCGTCGATGGTGTGTTTTTCGGTTTGCTGGCGCAGGCCGTACCATGTCAGCACGGCTTGGCTGCGGATTTCGTCGGCGTAGATTTCAATGTCGTCATCGCGCACGCTGTTGGCTGGGTACAAGCCCATGACGCCGTTGGCGGTAAGCCAGCGTTGCTCGATGATTTTGTGGAGCATGGCTTGCGCGTCGTTAAATACGCGGGTGGCTTCTTCGCCTACAACTTCGTCTTGCAAGATGGCGGGGTATTTGCCTGCCAAGTCCCATGTTTGGAAGAACGGTGTCCAGTCGATAAAGGGCACGAGTTCGCCCAAATCCAGGTTTTTAAAGACGCGCCGCCCGATGAATTTGGGCACTGGCGCGGTGTAGCTGTGCCAGTCGATAGCGGCTTTGTTTGCGCGAGCTTTGGCTAGCGGCCACAGGGGAGTTTGCTTTTTGCCTGCGTGCTGCTGGCGCGCTTTTTCGTAGTCGGCTTGCAAGTCGGCCACAAACTGCCCCGATTGCTCCGAGAGCAGCGCCTGCGCCACGCCTACACTGCGCGATGCGTCTGGCACGTAGACTACGGGGCCTTCGTAGTTAGGGGCGATTTTCACAGCCGTGTGTACGCGGCTGGTGGTGGCGCCGCCAATCATCAGCGGTATTTTCTTGATGCGGAAGTATTCGTCTTTTTGCATTTCGCCCGCCACATACTGCATTTCTTCAAGGCTGGGCGTAATGAGGCCAGATAAGCCAATGATGTCGGCATTTTCGGCCTTGGCGCGCGCGAGCACTTCGTGGCAGGGAATCATCACGCCCATATTGACCACGTCGAAGTTGTTGCATTGCAGCACCACCGATACGATGTTTTTGCCAATGTCGTGTACGTCGCCCTTGACGGTGGCAATGACGATTTTGCCTTTGCTGCGCACGTCGCGCCCAGCGGCTTCGTCGCGGCGCTTTTCTTCTTCAATGTAGGGAATCAGGTGCGCTACCGCCTGCTTCATCACGCGGGCGCTTTTTACCACTTGCGGCAAGAACATTTTGCCTTGCCCAAACAAGTCGCCCACCACGTTCATGCCAGCCATAAGCGGGCCTTCAATCACATGCAGCGGCCGCCCGCCTTGGGCGATGATTTCTTGATAGGCTTCTTCAGTGTCTTGCTCGATAAACTCGGTAATGCCGTGCACCATGGCGTGGCTCAGGCGCTCGCCCACAGACACGGGCTGCTCGGGCGTGCCGCGCCACAAGAGCTTTTTGCTGTCATCACGCGCTGCACCTTTGGCTGACTCGGCAATCTCCAGCAGGCGCTCGGCAGCATCAGGGCGGCGGTTAAGCACCACGTCTTCAACGCGCTCGCGCAAGGTAGGCTCCAGCTCGTCATACACGCCAATCATGCCTGCATTGACAATGCCCATGTCCATACCCGCTTTGATGGCGTGGTAGAGAAACACGGTATGAATCGCCTCGCGCACGGGGTCGTTGCCGCGAAAGCTGAAAGATACGTTGCTTACCCCGCCAGAAACTTTAGCGCCTGGCAAATTGGCTTTAATCCAGCGCACCGCTTCAATAAAATCGACCGCGTAGTTGTTGTGCTCTTCAATGCCTGTAGCCACGGCAAAGATGTTGGGGTCGAAAATAATATCCTCAGGCGCAAAGCCCACCTCATCTACCAAAATGCGGTAGGCACGCTCGCAAATCTCAATCTTGCGCGCGCACGTATCGGCTTGGCCTTGCTCGTCAAAAGCCATTACCACGGCAGCCGCGCCATAACGCTTAACCAGCTTGGCGTGCTGCTTGAACTGCTCAACGCCTTCTTTCATCGAGATGGAGTTCACAATGCCCTTGCCCTGCAAGCAGCGCAGCCCTGCCTCAATCACCTCCCACTTGGAGCTATCCACCATCACAGGCACGCGGGCAATATCGGGCTCGCTGGCCATCAGGTTCAAAAACCGCACCATGGCCGCCTTGCTATCGAGCATGGCCTCATCCATGTTTACGTCAATGACTTGAGCGCCGTTTTCTACCTGCTGGCGCGCCACTGCCAAGGCTTCTTCGTACTGCCCGTTGAGAATCATGCGGGCAAAGGCTTTGGAGCCCGTAACGTTGGTACGCTCGCCCACGTTTACAAACAAGGAATCGGCATCAATGGTCAAAGGCTCAAGGCCAGCCAAGCGCAATGGTGAAAGCGAAGGTGAAGAAGCAGTAAGAGCAGTCATAAAAAATAAAACAGTTGCATGCAGCACATAACGCTGCATAAAATAAAAAAGTCACACCACAGCGCAAAAAAGCATCGCTTAAAATATTTTTTTAGCCTGCATTGCTGCATGATGGTGAAGTCAGAGTGCGCTTGCCTTGAAGTTTATGGCGTTTATGGATTCTTCCACAGTTTTCCTACATCTGAGCCCATAGCCTTTACGCAACCCTGCCACAACAAGTAACAAGGTCAGTTTCCGACTTTCTACCCATGATGACTAGCAACCCATACGAAAACCCCAGCGAACCCCTGTCTTACCAAAAACTCGCCGTCCAAATGCTGACAGGGCGCCCGTCGATATACCCGCTATCAACCACCGAAGCCTGGGCTTTGGTCAATAACATGCACCCCTACGTCATTCCAGCAGGCGAGTGCTTTATTGTTGAAGACGAGCGCAATCTTAACGAATTCATGATGCTTATTCTCTCAGGCGAAGTGCTCATCGAATCAAAAATCTCTGACGGGCAAATCCTCACCCTGTCTGTGCTCAAGCCCGGCCAATGGATAGGCGAGCTTGGGCTGCTTGATGGTGGCGCGCGCCAAGCCACTTGCAGCGCCGCCGAAGGGCAAGATGTTACTTGCGCCATTCTCAATAAAAACGAGCTGCTGATGCTGCTTGAAAAGCACCCCCAACTGGCCTCCAAACTGATTTTGCTACTGGCCTCCAACACCGCGCAGAGCTTGCGCGAACTGCACCAGAAAATATGCCGATACGCTGAAATTCATAGCGTCATTCGTGATTCCAGCCTCTAGCAAGCACCCGCAGCAGCCAAGGCAACCTTGGCGCACCAGTTGCAGGTGCTGTGCATTACATTGCCGTACACAGTACATAAGCCATTTTTACTGAGGCTAGACTTCCACCCAAGCCAGTCTGCGCAAAAGCAAGAGCAATGCTTGCCTTGCCTTGTTTTAACTTGACTTAACTTGATTTGACTTGGCTTAGCTTGGATTGATTGGCTTGGGTTGATTAGCTTGGCTTGGTTGGCTTGCACTTCTTGCAAGCGCCATACGCACACACAATAAAGCCCGCATAAATTGCGCCTTGGTCGCGCTTGACGACTTGACGGCTTGAGGGATTAACGGCTTGGTTGGCTAAAGGCTGCGCTCGCTAACACGACTGGCAATGGCGCTGGTCTGCTTGGCTTTGTTGCAGTGCAAAGCCCGCCCCTCTCTCGCCTCAATAGCAACCTTATGCGCTTGGTTGCTGCGTGAAAATCATCTGCACATTGGCTAGATTAATCAAATCGCCATCGGCAAGAATATGCTCTTTGCCAGCGATAACATCGTCGTTGCAGGTAAGCGGGCGTGAACCTTCGATGTAGCGCAACACGAAGCTTTCACCGCGGCGGGTAACGCTGGCTACGGCTACGCCAGGCTTGCCCAGCGTAGTGACAGGTTTGGTGAGCTTCACAATGCGCCCCGCATAAGAGCCAGACAACACCTCAATAACGCTGGTAAGCACGCCAGTTACCTTCAACGGCTCTTGCAAGCCCTGCTCCAGCGCCTGGAACTGGATGCGGAATTTGGCTATGCCAATAATATCGCCATGCTTGAGTTGCTGGCGTCTGACTTTAATACCATTAACCGAAGTGCCATTGGTGCTATTCATGTCTTCAACATAAAACGCGCCATTGTCATACTGAAACACGGCATGGTCCCCGCTAACTGCCATATTGTCGATAACGATATGGTTATAGGGGCGACGTCCTATCGATGTGTGATCTCTGTCAAGAACCACTTCACGAATGACCACACCATCAAGAGAAAGCACAAGCTTGACCATTTTGGAGTCCTGTTGTTAGAGTGTAAAGCCGGTAAATGTCATACCCGCTGCTGGCTATTATCAAAGAAATGACGCTTTATATTGCAGTTTGACGTAATTATCAAGCCAAAACACCAAAAATTCACGGCAGCCATTTGCTTGCACGCTACTCGCACGCCGCCAGCTCGCTACTTGCTCACCACTTGTTCGCCGCTAGCGCGACCGTACTTAATCAGAAAAGCAGGCTAACCAAGCATGCCAGCAGCAAAAAACACTAGCATGCCCCAATACCAGGCTGGCTCTGGTATTTGTGCGGAAATGCCGACTTGCTTATTTTCTTTTATATATAAACAATCAGTTTTCTCTAATTGTGTATATATTTTTGGTTAATTAAAAGTTTATACGCTATTTTTCAGGATTTGCTTTGCTGCATCGCCCCAAATGCGCAGCATTCTACCGTTGAAAACGCTGCTCGTCTTTGTCTGCTTTAGCTGCTTTGGCAGTCTTGCCCAGCCTGCTACATGCTTTGCTTTCAAGCCTGCCACCTTTGCAACAGCTCATGCAGCAGCTCATGCAGCGCTCCCCTTGCTGCGGCAGTCAGGCGGCGGGCTCACGCTATAAGATACGTGCTGTAGCCGCTTCCTTGGCGCAACCCTTGCTTTTCAAACATAAAATGGCAATATCCCTACAACGCATCGGCTCAACCAGCCTTATCAACCAGTCGGCATTTGCAGCACCTGTAGCTGCCGCGCGTAGTTGCCATGAAAAACGATTCCAACAATACCATTGAGCAGCCCCACCAAGCTGCCGCCTCTGCGCCCGCCCTTGCGCCTACCTCTGTGCCTGTGGTGCTAGCCGACTCGTTTCTCACGCTGCACTACAGGCTTGCTGGCGCGCACGGCGATGTCATCAACACTTTTGGCGCTTTGCCTGCCACGTTGTCGATGGGCAGCGGTGCTTTGGCAGCGGCGTTAGAGCAGTGCTTGCTGGGGCTGGCAGAGGGTAGCCATACCAGCTTCAATCTGCCTGCTGGTGAAGCCTTTGGCGCACCCAACCCAGCCATGCGCCAGTGGCTCAAGCGCAGCGAATTAGCCGACTTGGGCGACCCAGATGAGTCTTATGCCGTTGGCGAAGTAGTGCAGTTTCCTACGCCTGATGGCTTGGGCGTGTTTGCAGGCACGGTGCTTGAGCTGGGCGAGCAAGCTGTATTGTTTGACTTTAACCACCCCCTGGCAGGGCAGCCCATAACTTTTGAAGTGCAGGTAATTAGCGTTTTATGAGCCAGTCCATTTCTCCGCCCACCCCAGAGCAAGCAGACTTTGCCGCCGCCGAAGCTGCGCGCGAAGTGGTGCTGGCTTCGCCCCGTGGCTTTTGTGCTGGCGTAGGGCGCGCCATTGATATTGTTGAGCATGCGCTGGCCAAGTTCGGGCGGCCTATTTATGTGCGCCATGAAATTGTGCACAACACCCACGTCATCAATGCGCTAAAAAGCCGTGGTGCCATCTTTATTGAAGACTTGGACGACGTACCCGCTGGCGCAACGCTGGTCTTTAGCGCCCACGGCGTAAGCAAGGCTTTGCAACTTGAGGCGGAACAACGCGGCTTTCGTATTTTTGATGCCACCTGCCCGCTGGTAAGCAAAATCCATGTCCAAGTTGCCAAACTGGCGCGTGAAGACTATGAAATCATCATGGTTGGGCACAAAGGCCACCCCGAAGTTGAAGGCACTATGGGGCAGCTCGAATCGGGCATGCATCTGGTGCAAAACCTGGCAGATGTAGCCAGCGTGCAGCCCACGCAAACGCAGCGTCTAGCCGTAGTTACGCAAACCACACTGAGCGTAGATGACACAGCCGTCATCATCGCAGCCTTGCGCGAACGCTTCCCCAACATCCGCGAACCCAAGCAACAAGATATTTGCTACGCCACGCAAAATCGGCAAGACGCAGTCAAGCAACTCAGCCGCAAAGTCGATTTGCTCATCGTAGTGGGCAGCCCCACCAGCTCCAACAGCAACCGTTTAGCCGAGCTAGCCAACAGGCTTGGCGTAGCCAGCTATCTGGTTGATGATGCCAGCGAGCTGCAACCCGCCTGGTTTAACAATGTGCAAACCGTAGGGCTTACCGCAGGCGCTAGCGCCCCAGAGATACTCATACAAGACGTCATCAAGCGCATCCGCGAACTCGGCGCCGTATCGGTACGCAATATGGACGAAGTCAAAGAACCCATGAACTTTCCGCTGCCCAAAGGCCTCAAGCCCGATACGAGCGAAGCAGCCAGTTAAACCAGCCCCTGCACTCTTTTAAAAACCACCTCTTTTCTCTTTCTCCTCTTTCTTTTCAAACTGTTTATAGCCATGCTTGACATCAACCTCCTACGCAAAGACCTCGACACCGTTATCGCCCGCCTGCAAACACGCAAAAGCCCCCAGCCCTTTTTGCCCGTTGCGCAATTCAGCGCACTCGAAGCCGAGCGCAAAACCCTGCAAACCCGCACCGAAGAGCTGCAAGCCCAGCGCAACGCCCTAAGCAAACAAATCGGCCAACTCAAGGCCAAAGGCGAAAGCGCCGACGCAGTCATGGCGCAAGTTGCAGCCGCCAAAGACGAGCTTGAGAGCAGCGCCCTGCGCCTGGAGCAAATCCAAACCGAACTCGCCGCCATGCTCGCCGCCGTGCCAAATCTGCCACACGAAAGCGTACCCGCAGGCGCAGACGAAGCCGCCAACGTAGAACTGCGCCGCTGGAGCCCGCAAGGCGGCTTGGGCAGCCAGCCCCCCGCACTTGGTTTTACCCCGCGCGACCACGTAGACATTGGCACCCCGCTGGGGCTGGACTTTGAAATGGGCGCAAAACTCACAGGCGCACGCTTTACCGTCATGCGCGGCGCCATCGCCCGCCTGCACCGCGCGCTAGCCCAATTCATGCTCGATACACAAACACAAGAGCACGGCTACACCGAGTGCTACACGCCCTACATCGTCAATGCCGAGAGCCTGCGCGGCACAGGCCAACTGCCCAAATTCGCGGGCGACCTGTTCGCCGCCCACAAAGGCGGGCAAGAAACCGAAGAGCAGCCCGACAACACCCCGCTTTACCTCATCCCCACCAGCGAAGTACCACTCACAAACATGGTACGCGACACCATCGTGGCAGAAAGCGACCTGCCCATCAAACTCACCGCCCACACGCCTTGCTTTCGCTCCGAAGCAGGCAGCCACGGGCGCGACACGCGCGGCATGATTCGCCAGCACCAGTTTGACAAAGTAGAAATGGTGCAAATCGTTCACCCCGAAACAAGCTACCAGGCACTGGAAGAAATGACGGGCCACGCCGAAGCCATCCTGCAAAAACTCGGCCTGCCCTACCGCGTCATCGTGCTATGCACAGGCGACATGGGCTTTGGCGCAAGCCGCACGCACGACCTGGAAGTGTGGCTGCCCGCGCAAAACACCTACCGCGAAATCTCCTCAGTCAGCAACTGCGAAGCCTTCCAAGCGCGCCGCATGCAGGCACGCTTTAAAAACGCCCAAGGCAAAAACGAGCTGCTGCACACCTTAAACGGCAGCGGCTTGGCCGTAGGGCGCTGTCTGGTAGCCATACTCGAAAACTACCAACGCGCCGACGGCAGCGTAGCCATCCCCCCTGCCCTGCAACCCTACATGGGCGGCATGACAGAAATCAAGGCTGCATAAACAAAGCTGCACAAAGCGCAAACAAGCCGCCTTCACCAGCACACCCGCAGCAAGCCTGTGATGCGATAGCGACGGCAACGCCCACCAGCCCCAGCCGCGCTAATCGCCCGCAAAGCCCAAGCATTAAAAGCAGCCATTGAAAGCCATGCTAAAAATTTGCTTTAAACAGCAGCTTTTTCAAACTAACAAGCCAGCAAAAAGCGCAAACAGCCTTTGAAAAAGCTACAATTGCAGGCTTGCCGTAGTTACCGCACTTGCCAGACCACAAGTGCAGCGCAATACACAAAACGGAGAGGTGGCAGAGTGGTCGAATGCGCCGGATTCGAAATCCGGTTTACAGGTCTCCTGTAACGAGGGTTCGAATCCCTCCTTCTCCGCCAGTTTTAAATCTGGCACGATTCCAAACAGCACAAAAGCCCGCATGTTTACTAACATTGCGGGCTTTTTGTTGCCCTTCTACTTGGATCTTTTTTGCTTAAAGCAAACAGAATCTATCTATGATGCTTACACCCTTTTGTGCCTGCATATTGCTTTCTGGTCTTTACTAGTGCTTGTTGCAGCAATCCTATTGTGCAATTAACGGTGCTGTGCAATGCCATCAAGAACAGAAATACCCTCCTCTGAACTCAAAACCATTTTGCACTCCAAACGTGCCAACCTTTACTATCTTGAGCACTGTCGTGTGCTGGTCAATGGTGGACGGGTAGAGTACGTTACCGACCACGGCAAGCAGCAGCTTTACTGGAACATTCCCATAGCCAACACCACAACGGTGCTGCTGGGCACAGGCACATCTGTCACGCAAGCAGCGGTGCGCGAGCTGGCCAAGGCAGGCGTGATGCTGGGCTTTTGTGGCGGTGGTGGCACGCCCTTGTTTGCTGGCACTGAAGCCTCACCTGAGGCAACGCTGGATGTAGCTTGGTTCCCCCCACAAAGCGAATACCGCACTACCGAGTATTTGCAACAATGGTGCCGCTTCTGGTTTGATGATGCCTTGCGGCTACAAGCGGCCAAGCTGTTTCAGCATATGCGTCTACAACGTCTGCAGCAACACTGGAGCACGTTTAAGCCACTGCAAGCGCAAGGTTTTGCGCCCGACCAGTGCGCACTTGATGCTGCAATTGCCCAAAGCGCCGCCGCGCAATTACATAGCCCAAACCATACCACTCTACTTACCGAAGAAGCACGACTATCTAAACAGCTCTACCAGCTTGCAGCTCGCGCCACGCAATATGGCGACTTCACTCGCGCCAAACGCGGAGAAAGCAGCGATGCCGCCAACCAATTTCTCGATCACGGCAACTATCTGGCCTATGGGCTGGCGGCAAGTGCTTGCTGGGTATTGGGTTTACCGCACGGTTTAGCCGTTTTACACGGCAAAACACGGCGGGGTGGGCTGGTCTTTGATGTGGCTGACCTGATTAAAGATGCCACCATCTTGCCGCAGGCGTTTTGCTCGGCGATGCAAGGCCACAGCGAGCAGCAATTTCGTCAAGCATGCATAGAAGCACTTACCCGCAGCGAAGCCCTCGATTTCATGATTGACTGCATCAAAACCATCGCTCTGCAATTAAGCACATTGGCACAGCAACAATCAAGCGTGCCGAAGCCTGCCAGCGAGAAGCAAGCATGAACATCATCCTGATTAGCCAATGCGAAAAACGGGCACTCAGCGAAACCCGCCGCATCCTTGACCAATTTGCCGAGCGCAAAGGTGAGCGCACATGGCAAACCCCCATCACGCAAGCGGGCTTGGACACCCTGCGCCGCCTGCTACGCCAAACCGCACGCAAAAATACCGCCGTTGCCTGCCACTGGGTACGCGGCCTTAACCACACCGAACTGCTTTGGATTGTGGGGAACAAAAACCGTTTTAACGCGCAAGGCACTGTCCCCACCAACGCCACGACCAAAGACATCTTGAGAGCCCAAGACGAAAACGATTGGCACACTGCCCAAGACATTAGCCTGCTGGCACAAATGGCAGCCCTGCTGCACGATTTGGGCAAGGCAAGCGTGGCATTTCAAGCGCGGCTAAAAGGCAAACTTGCAGAAAAAAACCAGTTTCGCCATGAATGGGTATCGCTGCGCCTGTTTCTCGCTTTTGTAGGCCAAGACGACGATGCAAGCTGGCTGGCACGGCTTGCCAATCCCAGCCCGCAAGACGATGCCGCATGGCTTGCCCCCGCACGCTACCTGCGCGATGGGCTAGACACAAATGCACCACCTCCCTTTGCCACCCTGCCCACACAAGCGCCGCTGGCTGCGGCTTTGGCCTGGCTTATCGTCACACACCACAGGCTTCCCAGCTACCCTACCTATAACGACGATGGCGCACAAAGCTGGTTGGGAAAGCGCCGCACCGCCTTCAAAACCCGCGAATTGCCCAGCCTGCTCGCTAGCGTCACACACGCTTGGAACGAAATCAGCACCCCTGCCAACGCCAGCACTATTGCCGCCTACTGGCAATTTGCCAACCCTGCCGAAACTCTGCCCATCTACCAACCCAAATGGCGCGCACAAGCCAGCAAACTGGCCACACGGCTATTGCAACTACAGCAGCAACCCCATCATCAGCACCACAACAAAAGCGCATGGCTGCACAACCCGTATGTGATGCACATCAGCCGCCTGATACTGATGCTGGCAGATCACCACTACTCCAGCTTGCCCCCTAACGCAAGCAACCGCGTAAAAGGCGATACCACCTGCACCCTGTACGCCAACACCGACGCACACAACCACCCCAAGCAAACACTCGACGAACACCTGCTAGGCGTAGCGCGTGATGCTGCCCGCATTGCCTACGCCCTGCCAAACTGGACGCAACACCTGCGCCACCTCAATCACCCAACGCTACGCAAGCGCAGCGGCAACAAGGCGGGCGGGCGCTTTCAATGGCAAGACCAAGCCGCTGATGCTGCCCAGAACATGCGCCAGCAAGCCGCCACACACGGCGCATTCATCATCAACATGGCATCTACAGGCTGCGGAAAAACGCTCGCCAACGCCCGCATCATGCACGCACTGGCACGCGACCCCGCCCAAGGCATGCGCTGCACGTTTGCACTAGGGCTGCGCACACTCACGCTACAAACAGGGCGCAGTTACAGACAAGACCTGCAATTAAGCGAAGACGAACTGGCCGTGCGCGTTGGCGGCTCAGCCAGCCGTGCTTTATTCGCGTTTTACGAGCAGCAAGCCGAGCGCACAGGCTCCGCCTCCAGTCAGGCGCTGTTGGAAGAAAACAGCCACCTCATCTTTGAAGAAGACAACGCCAAATCACACGGCCTGCTGGGCATTGCACTGGCGAACGACAGCATCCGCAAACTGCTGCTAGCGCCACTGCTGGTCTGCACTATTGACCACCTCATGCCCGCCACCGAAGCACAGCGCGCAGGCCGCCAAATTGCCCCTATGCTGCGCCTGATGGGTGCTGATTTGGTGCTTGACGAACTCGATGACTTTGACTTGGACGATCTGCCCGCCCTCACGCGCCTGATGCATTGGGCAGGCCTGCTAGGCAGCCGCGTACTCATCTCATCGGCCACCCTACCACCCGCCTTGGTGCAAGGCATGTTCGAGGCCTACCGAGCAGGCCGCACGCACTACCAGCGCAACCGTGGCAATCATGCCACCCCCACGCCCCACATAGCCTGCCTGTGGGTTGATGAGTTTGGCGCACACAGCGCACCCTGCACTGACACCAGCAGCCTGCTAACCACACACACCGCCTTTGTGCAGCGCCGTGTGAGCCAGCTCGCCACCCAGCCCGTGCTGCGCCGCGCTGCCTTGCTGCCCCTACAAATCAAGGCCAAAGAGGCCGCAGCCATTCGCGCACAGTTTGCCAACCACGTTCACGCTGCCATCCTGCAAGCACACGCAACGCACCACGAGCCAGACCCCATCACTGGTCAGCACGTCAGCTTTGGTCTGGTGCGCATGGCCAATATCGAGCCCCTCTTTGACGTAGCCTTGGCGCTATTTCAGCGGGGTGCGCCCGCTGGCACGCGCATCCACCTGTGCGTCTACCACGCCCGCTTTCCACTCATCTTGCGCTCCGCCATAGAGCACCGCCTCGACACCGCACTCAACCGCCGCCAGCCGCAGGCCGTATACGCCCTGCCCGAAATCCGCGCCGCCATAGATGCACACCCGCAATGCCAGCACATCTTTGTCGTGCTAGGCAGCCCCGTGTGCGAAGTGGGCCGCGATCATGACTATGACTGGGCCGTGGTAGAACCATCCTCCATGCGCTCACTCATCCAGTTGGCAGGCCGCGTGCAGCGCCATCGGCAAAAGCCCTGCATCAGCGCCAACGTGCTGGTACTTGAGACCAACCTCAAACACTTTGAGCAACCTGGCAAACCCGCTTTTATCCGCCCTGGCTTTGAAAGCAGCGAAACCATGCTGGCCTCGCACAACCTGCACAACGTACTACACCCGCAAGACTACGAAACCATCTCTGCACGCCCGCGCATCCAGTGCAACGACCCGCTGGATGGCGCAGGCAATATGGCTGACTTGGAACACAAGCGCCTCACAGATGTAATGCTGCCCAGCGCCTCACCCACAGCAAGCGGGCGTGGGGCAAAACCAAATCCACTCAACGCTGCCTGTGCTTGGCAACACCCCGATGCCGCACTCACCTGGATACTGCCCCAACAAACCCCGTTTCGCGAAGAAAAAACCCCTAGCGAAACCCTGCTATGGCTGCCCGATGATAACGACGACACCCAACTTATCGCACACCGCATACATAGCGAAGCCAGCCAAGGCAAACCTGCCATCTATACACGCGAAAGCAGCCGCATCACCACAATCAACCTCAATCAACTACTAGGCACAGGCATAGCCCCATGGGGTGGCGAACCCGATTTACGCGCCTTGCTTGCAGAGCAGCAACAAGCCCAAAACCTGCCCACACTACGCCAAGCCGCCGAACGGTTTAGCACCGTAGATGTACCTGAAAGCACACATGGCTGGCGCTACCACCCATGTTTAGGCGTAAGCAAAAAGAAATGAGCCAGCATTTCTGCTGGCCCATTTGCTGCCTATGCGGCTGTGAATATCCAAAAGACAATTTTCTAAGCGGCCTGTACGGCTACACAGAAGTGTAGCAAAATTAAAATTTGAAAATAAATATTCAAAATAGAATGGTTTAATTTATATCGTTAGCCTAGAATGACCCACGCAACAGCGCCTTTCACACCTGCTACCCTTCTACAAACCACCCACCTCCAGGAGACATGAAAATGCCCCCCGATACGCAAAGCACCCAGCGCATATTGCTTTTCCAGCAAGCCATCCACCGCTTCATTGCCGAGCGGCGCGATGCCAAGTTAAAAGACAGCAGTGAAGATAGCTCTAATGCAAACAAATACGAACCTACAACATGGATGCAAGATGCAGCCAAACGATCTGGGCGCATTCAGCTTGCAACGCATACGCCCAAATCCCCCCACTCTTCAGCCAAAGGCACTGCATTGCATTGCCCTCCAGCGCAGCTGCATCACCACGCGCTCATTGGCACACACAGCCTCTCTAACCATGCAGACGATGTTGTGGGTGATGCCGCCGCACTTGACGTTAATAAATTCCTCAATATTCAGATCGACGGCAAGTGCCTGTTTGACTGGCTTTTAGCCGACGATGCCAATGCCATCGCCGCACTCCATCCAGACCCCGCTATTGCCCACGACATGGCTGATGCCTTCAAAGACCTGATCCGCACCAACAAAGACTGGGCATCACACCCCTTAGCCAAGCAAGTCTATTGGTGGATAGACTCTGACGACAGCGACCCAGCAGACAACAGCTGCTACCACCTGCTGCAACCCATGTTTTCCAGCAGCTTTGCCCACGCGCTATACGCAGACATACAAGCCTGCCGCTTTGGCCAAGACAATGCCACCGCCCGTAAAGCACGGCGCGACAATATTGCACATGGCACACCTTATCTGGAATACAAAAATCTGGTGATACGTAAGCAAGGCGGCTCCAAGCCACAAAACATCAGCCAGCTTACCAGTGAACGCGCTGGCGTGAACTACCTCCTCAACGCCCTGCCCCCAAAATGGGATGCCAGCCACCCAAAAACCTTGCTGGGCACAGACTCCTGCTTGCCACGCCTGAAAGACTCTGCCGCCGTGCGCGAGTTGATACGCAACCTTATCAAGCTACTGCAATCCAACCCCAAACCCACCATGGAAACGCGCCAGAGGCGCGAAGCCATTGAGCAAGCCTTGGGTGCCGAACTTGCCGCCTACGGCGCACAGCAACGCGCACAACTGCCCGCAGGCTGGACGCGTAACACCCAATGCCAACTGGCACGTTGCGAACAACTCTGGCTCGACAGCGAGCGTGCCGCACTGGTGCAAGATATACCCGAAGCCGAACGCACTCCAGAAGATCAAGCCTTTATCAGTGAATATCACCAAGGCAATTGGCTCGATCAGGTTGCCATCCGCTTTGCCCGCTGGGTCAACGAACATCTGCGCAAAGCCGACTTGCCCGTGGGTGACGATGAAACACGCCACTGGGCACGCCAAGCCGTGGTAGATGCAAGCTGGCCCGTACCCATGCAGCGCCGTTTACGCAACACAGCAGAAAACACACAAGACGAGGCCGCCCATGTCTGAACAACCCCAGATCGAATGCCCTCACTTTGAACACATGCTGGTGCTGCCGCACATGGCCATCCACAACTTCAACGCCATCAACAGCAGCCACACATGCGGCATAAGCATCACCGCATTTATTGGTGCCATGCACGCGCTTGAGCGCAAAGCCCGTGCCGCTGGCTGGGACTGGCAATTTCGCTGCATAGGCATCGTGGTACACGATCACAGCCTGCAGGCAATTTCGTCCCAGTTCACCAGCGCACTACTGTTAACCAGAAACCCAATAAAAGGCTATTTAAGAGAGGACAAAAAAATTGCAAGTAGTGAGCCAAACTCGGAAACAGGCGCAAAAGAAAAGTTTGCCCCCATCATAGAAGAAGGCCGCATCCACCTCACCGTCACCCTCACCTTTGGCATCTACAGCGAAAGCATGAGCGGCGCTGGCGACGCTGACAAAGCCTCGCAAGTGCGCCAATGGCTCGCAGGCATGCGCCTAGGAGGCGGCAGCGTATGGCAAAGCCCTACAGTGCACCCCAAGCGCCAGCAACCTTGGTGGCTCAGCTTGGGCGATACAGCCGCAGACCGTGCACAAGCCTTTGCCAGAGCCAAGCTCAAACTACTGCCTGGATTTACCCTAGTAGACAGGTCAGACCTGTTACCCACACGCCTGCAACAAATGCAAAAAACGCAGCCCCAAGCCACCACGCTAGATGCATGGCTATCGCTGTGCCGCACCAACTGGGAGTGGAGTGAAGCGCAAGGCAAATGGCTATCAGACCGCCCAAAAGGTTCGGGCTGGATCGTGCCCATCCCCGCAGGCTACGCTGCCCTCACCCACTTGCTTGCCGCTGGCAGCGTAGCCAATGCACGCGACACCACCACGCCCTTTCGCTTTGTTGAAAGTGTGTACTCAGTAGGCGAATGGCTCGGGCCGCACCGCCTCACACACCCGCAAGACATGATGTGGTGGCCCCAATACCAGCACGCAACAGGGCTATACCGCTGCTGCAACGGCTACCAGCCACCAGCACCCGCCCTTGAATCCGAATCTGCTGAAACCTCTGCTCTTGCCAAAGCGCACGAAAACACACCACCTACTGCCCCAGATCCTGCCGAGGCATAACCCCCTGGCCACAAATTTGCAATCCTGTTTTTTTAATTGCCCAAAGGAGCTATCTCATGTCTAAATCCAACAAATCCGACAAAAAACTCACCACCCCATCCGTACTTGCCTTTGAGCGCAAACTCGACCCCTCTGACGCACTCTTTGCTGCTGGCGCATGGGCAGACCAAAACAAAGCCGAAAGCTGGCAACCCGTAGCCGTACGCGAAAAATCCGTACGCGGCACCATCTCCAACCGCCTCAAAACCAAAGACCAAGACCCCGCCAAACTCGATGCAGCCATTGAAAACCCCAACCTGCAAACCGTTGATGTAGCAACCCTCCCCCCCGAAGCAGACACCCTGCGCGTAAGCTTCTCCCTGCGCGTACTACCTGGCACTGGCGAACCAACCGCCTGCAATAACATTGAATACCGCAACAAACTCATCACCACCGTACAAAACTACATCGAGCAGCACGGCATGACAGAGCTCGCCCGCCGCTACGCCCATAATCTGGCAAACGGCCGCTTCTTGTGGCGCAACCGCGTTGGTGCAGAAGCCATCACCATACACATAGCCCACCAAAGCGAAGGGCAAGACAAAAAAATCTGGACATTTGACGCACTCGCTCTAAACCTGCGCGACTTTGCAGCCAACACGCAAGCAACCAGCAATCTGCAAGAACTCAGCAACCTGATTGCACAAGGGCTCACAGGCAGCAGCCACGTGCTACTGCACATCACTGCATATGTGCGCATCGGCGCGGGGCAAGAGGTTTACCCATCACAAGAACTCATCCTCGACAAAGCCCGAGGCGAAAAAAGCAAAACCCTCTACACCGTAGAACAAACCACCAACAAAGGCGTAAACAAAATCGCCGCCATCCACTCGCAAAAAATCGGCAATGCCCTGCGCACCATCGACACTTGGCACCCCGACGTAGCAGAACTTGGCCCCATCGCCGTAGAACCCTACGGCTCCGTCACCACCCTAGGCAAAGCCTGCCGTAAACCCACCGACAAACTCGACTTTTACAACCTGCTAGACAACTGGCTACTCAAAGACCAGGCACCTGCCACAGAGCAACAACACTTCGTCATCGCCACCCTCATCCGTGGCGGCGTATTTGGTGATGCAGGCTAAAAGGACTAAAACCATGAGCAACACAACCGCCAGCGCAGTCAGCCACTACCTAGACATCTACCTACTACCCGACCCCGAATTTGCCACACCGAACCTCATGAACGCCCTCTATGCAAAACTGCACCGCGCCCTGCACGACCGCATACAGGCACAAAAAGAAAGCATCGGCATCAGCTTTCCCGACCAGCGCAACACAACTGCCCCATTAGGCACCACCTTGCGCCTGCACAGCAGCGAAGCGGCATTAACCGCCCTCATGAGCAGCACTTGGCTAACAGGTATGCGCGACCACACCCGCTGCACCCCCATACAAGCCATCCCCAGCGGCATCCAAACCCACCGCAGCGTACGCCGCATAGACGTACAAAGCAACCCTGAGAAACTGCGCCGCCGCTGGCTCAAGCGCCACCCCGACCAACCAGAAGCCGCTGCCCGCGCAGCCTACCCCGACACCGCAGCACAACGCAGCCGGCACGCCTTTATCCAACTCAGCAGCCGCAGCAACGGCCACCAATACAAACTATTCATTGAACAAACCCCTGCCAACGCACATGCAGGCAATTTTTCATCCTTTGGCTTAAGCACCAACAACAGCACCATCCCCTGGTTCTGACCCTTTTTCCAGTAACTTTTAAAAATGCTTTGTTATCAATGACATACAAAGTAGCTGATAAATTAGGTGTAGAAAGGAAAAGCTGGAAAACTGCTTTCTTGACAAGCATTTACAACGAAACCGCTACAGTTCACGGTCGCATAGACCGCTCAGAAAAGTGCTCACAAGGTGCAGACGCAAGCGCAGAGGTTCACGGTCGCATAGACCGCTCAGAAAATCGCTGCTTCGGCTTTGTCTGACGTGCGCTTGTTCACGGTCGCATAGACCGCTCAGAAAGCTGTATTACATCAATGAGAAATGCCCGCTGCGTTCACGGTCGCATAGAC
>JAGONG010000059.1:6968-9359 GCA_017993135.1 Allobrachymonas sp. | reverse complement strand
CAGAAGGTTTGGACTTTTCACCTGCGCCGTGATGCGAAATTTCACAACGGCGCACCGTTCAATGCCGCTGCCGTGCAATTTGCCTTTGCGCGTGCCGCCAGCGCGCAAAGCACCAACAAAGACAAAACCCTGTTTACCAGCTTTGAGCGTATTGACGCGCCTGACGCTTACACCGTGGTGCTGCACAGCAAAAACCCCAACCCCAACCTGCCATTTTTATTGGGGCAGGCTACAGCCATTGTGGTTGAACCTAACAGTGCTGCCAGCAACACCACTACACCCGTTGGCACGGGTCCCTACCAGTTAGCCGAGTGGCGCAAGGGTGCTTCGCTGGTGCTGAAAAAATGGGACGGCTACCGTGCCGCCAGCAGCATTGCCATGCAGCAGGTGACGTTTCGCTTTATTTCTGATGCATCGGCGCAAATGGCGGCTTTGCAGGCGGGTGATATCGACTTGTTTGCACGCACGCAGGTAGCACGCAGCCTGCAGCAGTTTAAAAGCGACGGGCGTTTTCAGGTGCTGGTGGGCGCTTCGCGTGCCAAAACCATCATGGCAATGAACCACACCCGCAAGCCGCTTAACGATGTGCGTGTGCGCCGCGCCATAAGCGCTGCCATCGACCGCCAAGCCGTAATACAGGGCGCCGTTGATGGCTTTGGCGTGCCCATTGGCAGCTTTTATGTGCCAGGCGCGTTAGGCTACACCGATACCACTGCCATCACCCCCTACAACCCCGAGCAAGCCCGCGCCCTGTTGCAGCAAGCTGGCATCAGCAACTTGACTTTGCGCCTGAAGCTGCCACCAACACCCTATGCCAGACAGGGCGGCGAAGTCATAGCCGCCATGCTTGCCAAGGTAGGCATTACGGCACAGATTGAAGCCGTAGAGTGGGCGCAGTGGATGGGCAATGTCTATGGCAAAAAAGACTACGATTTAACCATCATCAGCCATGTTGAGCCGTTTGATTTGGGCAACTTTGCCAACCCCGACTACTACTGGGGCTACAACTCGCCCGCGTTCAACACCCTTTACGGGCGCATCACACAAACTGCCAACGAGCAAGAGCGCGCCCAATTGCTCGCGCAAGCACAAAAACATCTGGCCGAAGATGCCGCTGCCGTGTTTTTATACCAGCCACAATGGATAACGGTGGCCAACAGCAAACTCACAGGCCTGTGGCAAGACATGCCCGTGTTTGTCAATGATTTATCGGCATTGCGCTGGCAGTGATTTGGGCAGCAGCGGCTGTTTTTAGTGCCCTGCCAGCGCAATTGCCTTGATATCAGCCGCCAATTGCTCTACGCGCTGCATGTCTGCATCCCACGAGAACATGAACCGCGCGCCGCCGCCAATAAAGGTGTAAAAGCGCCAGCCACGGTTGCGCAGGCTGGTTTGCAGGGATTGGGGCAGGCGCAAAAATACGGCGTTGGCCTGCACGGGGAAAATCAGCTCGACTTGCGGCAGGCCAGCAATCAGGTTGGCAAATGCCAGAGCGCAGTTGTTGCCGTGTTGCCCGTTTTTGAGCCAGACATTGTTTTGCAGCATACGCACCCAAGGGGCGGAGAGAAAGCGCATTTTCGAGGCGAGTTGCCCCGCTTGTTTGCAGCGGTAGTCAAAACCTTCTGCCTGCTGCGGGTGGAAGAACAGCACCGCATCACCCACGGCCATGCCGTTTTTGGTGCCGCCAAAGCACAGCACATCTACGCCTGCTTTCCAGGTCATATCTGCTGGGGAGCAGCCCAAAGTGGCGCAAGCGTTGGCAAAGCGTGCGCCGTCCATATGCAGGCTTAAAGACAGCTCGCGGCATACGGCAGATATAGCCTTGATTTCGTCAATGCTGTAGACCAAGCCCGTTTCGGTGGATTGGGTGATGGTGACTACGCGTGGCTTGGGAAAGTGGATGTCTTGCCGATTGGTAGCCAAAGCGGCAATGGCTTCTGGCGTGAGTTTGCCGTTGCTCGATTTGACGGTGAGCAGCTTGGAGCCGTTGGAGAAAAACTCGGGCGCACCGCATTCATCGGTTTCAACGTGGGCTACGTCAGAGCAGATAACGCTGTGGTAGCTTTGGCATAGCGCGGCTAGCGACAACGAGTTGGCAGCCGTGCCGTTAAAGGCAAAAAAGACTTCGCATTCAGTCTCAAACAGTGCGCGAAAAGCGTCTGCCGCTTGGTGCGTCCAGTCGTCATCGCCATAGGGCAGGGCGTGGCTGGCATTGGCTTCTTGCATGGCTGCCCAGGCTTCGGGGCAGATGCCCGAGTAGTTGTCGCTGGCAAATTGTTGGGCTGTGGCAGTGGGGCTGGCAGGTGTGGCAGGTGTGCTCATAAAACGGTGTCTTTCAAGGCGGGTGCGAAACAGGTGCGAAACAGGTGCGAAACAGGTGCGAAACAGGTG
>JAGONG010000059.1:0-6868 GCA_017993135.1 Allobrachymonas sp. | reverse complement strand
GGTGCGAAACAGGTGCGAAACAGGTGCGAAACAGGTGCGAAACAGGTGTAAAACGAATGCAAAAAGGGGCAAGATTGCCCCAACAAGCGTGTTTGTATATTGTGCAGCGCCACCGTTGCCTTGTGCGCCTTTGTTTTATTGGTGCTTTCCCGCTTGCGCACGAGCGCAAAGCGTGTAAGCCGAGCAAGCAGAGCAAAGCGTGCAAGCCGTGTCGATTGGGCTACGCAAGCTGCGTTGCCAAGGTGGGTTTTACGATGGCGGGGCGGGCAGTGGCAATAGCAGTGCGCAAAGCAGCACAAGTAGCTGCTTGGGGGCTGGGGCAGTTTGCTTGGGTGCTGGCGCTTAATTGCGTTGCAATATCTGGCGCAGGTAGCGCCCCGTATGGCTTTGCGGGTGCGCTGCTACGGCTTCGGGCGTGCCTTGCGCCACTACTGTGCCGCCGCCGCTGCCGCCTTCGGGACCCATGTCTATGAGCCAGTCGGCGGTTTTGATAACGTCTAAATTGTGTTCGATGATGACGATGGTGTTGCCTGCATCACGCAGTTTGTGCAGCACTTTGAGCAGCAGGGCAATGTCGGCAAAGTGCAGCCCTGTGGTGGGTTCGTCCAAAATGTAGAGCGTTTTGCCTGTGTCGGTACGCGAAAGCTCTTGCGCGAGTTTTACGCGCTGCGCTTCGCCGCCCGAGAGGGTGGTGGCGCTTTGCCCTAGCCTGATGTAGCTCAAGCCCACGTCGAGCAGGGTTTGCAGCTTGCGGGCAATGGCTGGCTGGGCGCTCATAAAGGCATAGGCTTCTTCTACCGTCATATCGAGTATTTGCGCGATGTTTTTTCCTTTGTAGAGCACTTCAAGTGTTTCGCGGTTGTAGCGCAAGCCGTGGCAGATGTCGCACGGCACATACACATCGGGCAAAAAGTGCATTTCTACTTTGACCAAGCCATCACCCTGGCAGGCTTCGCAGCGCCCGCCGCCCGCGCTTTGCGTGACGTTGAACGAAAAGCGCCCCGGGCCGTAACCGCGCTCTTTTGCCATGGGCATATCGGCCATCAGGTCGCGGATGTGGGTAAACAGCCCCGTGTAGGTGGCAGGGTTGCTGCGCGGGGTGCGCCCGATGGGGCTTTGGTCTACGTTGATGACTTTGTCGAAATATGCGTCTAACCCTTCAATGCTGGCGTGCGGGGCAGGTTCGGCATGGGCGCGGTGTATTTTTTGGGCGGCAGCGGTGTAAAGCGTGTCATTCACCAGCGTGGATTTGCCCGAGCCAGATACGCCTGTAACGCATGTCATTAGCCCTACGGGAATATGCACGGTGACGTTTTGCAGATTGTTGCCGCTGGCACTGTGGATGGTGATTTGCTGCAAGGCGGGGTTACCTGCGGGGGTGCTTGCTGGGCTGCTTGCGGCTTGTGCGCTTGGTGCGGCGCTGCTGGTGGTGGCGGTGCTAGCTTCAGCGGCGGCTTTAGCGGCTGCGGCTTTGCTGCGGCGCACTTTGCCAAATGCGTTGGCAGGCGCTGGTGCTTTTGCGCTGCTGCTTGCACTGGGCAATGGCCGCCATGCGGTGCGCTTGGCAGGCACGGCAATGGCTTGGCTACCGCTTAAGTACTGCCCCGTGAGCGACTCGGGCGCGGCAAGCACTTGTGCAAACGTGCCTTGCGCCATGATGCGCCCGCCGTGTATGCCAGCGCCTGGGCCTATGTCGATGATGTGGTCGGCGGCGCGAATCATGTCTTCATCGTGCTCTACTACCAGCACGCTGTTGCCTATATCGCGCAGGTGCTTCAAGGTGGCAATCAGGCGGTCGTTATCGCGTTGGTGCAGGCCAATGCTGGGTTCATCAAGCACATACATCACGCCCGTTAGCCCGCTGCCAATCTGGCTGGCCAGCCGTATGCGTTGTGCCTCGCCACCGCTTAAAGTGTCGGCACTGCGGTTGAGGCTCAAGTAGCTCAAGCCCACGTCGTTTAAAAAGCGCAGGCGCGAGGCTATTTCGCGCACCACTTTGGCAGCGATTTCGCCTTTGGCGCCGTGCAGTTGCAGCGTATCGAAATAGGCCTGTGCTTCGCCCAGTGTGGCGCTGCTGACTTGGTAAATGGCGCGTTGCTGCGCGCCTTCGCCCAGAAAAACGTTGCGCGCCTCGCGCCGCAAACGCGTGCCTTGGCAGTCGGGGCAGGGCTGGTGTTGGCGGTAGCGCGATAGTTCTTCGCGCACGGCGGCAGAGTCGGTTTCTTTCCAGCGCCGCTCCATATTGGGCAGCACGCCTTCAAACGGGTGCTTTTTGGTGACTTGTTTGCCTTTGCGCGTGCCGCTTTCGAGCATGTAGCTAAAGGCAATATCCTCTTGCCCAGAACCGTGCAGCACTGCATCACGCGCTGGGCTGGGCAAGTCTTCAAAAGGCGTTTCCACGTCTGCGCCGTAGTGCTGGCAGACGCTTTCGAGCAGCGAAAAATAATAAGCGTTGCGCCTGTCCCAGCCTTTAATTGCGCCGCTGGCCAAGCTCAATGATGGAAAGGCAACTACGCGGTGTGCGTCAAACACATCCACATTGCCCAGCCCATCGCACGCGGGGCAAGCGCCCATGTGCGAGTTAAAAGAAAACAGGCGGGGTTCGAGCTCGGCAATGCTGTAAGTGCAGGCGGGGCATGAAAATTTGGAGTTGAACAAATGCTCTTTGCCTGAGTCCATCTCCAGCACTAAAGCGCGCCCATCGGCTACGCGCAAAGCGGCTTCAAAGCTCTCGGCCAGACGCTGGCGGGCATCGGGGCGTACTTTGAGCCTGTCAATCACCACATCAATATCGTGGCGCTCGTTTTTGTCTAAAGCGGGCAGAGTTTCTACATCAAAAATCTGGCCATTTATGCGAAAGCGCACATAGCCTGCGGCTTGCATCTGTGCAAGTAGCTCGGCAAAGCCGCCTTTTTTCTCGCGTGCCAGCGGTGCGAGCAGCATCACGCGCGTATCTTCAGGCAAAGCAAGCACGGCATCTACCATTTGGCTGACGGTTTGCGCCTGTAGCGGCAACTGGTGCTCGGGGCAGTAGGGCGTGCCTGCACGGGCGTAAAGCAGGCGCAGGTAGTCGTGAATTTCGGTGACTGTGCCTACGGTAGAGCGCGGGTTATGGCTGGTGGCTTTTTGCTCAATGGAAATAGCGGGCGAGAGGCCTTCAATCAAATCCACATCGGGCTTGTCCATTACCTGCAAAAACTGCCGCGCATAGGTTGAAAGGCTTTCTACATAGCGGCGCTGCCCTTCGGCATACAGCGTATCAAACGCCAGACTGGACTTGCCCGAGCCGCTTAACCCCGTAATTACGACCAGTTGGTTGCGCGGGATATCAATATCAATATTTTTCAGATTGTGGGTGCGCGCCCCACGCACGCTGATATGAGTATGCGCAAGCGGCGTAGCGGCAGAGGTTTGTTGCTTCACGGCAGAGATTGAACCAAGTGTTAAGAAAACAATGAAGAGAACCAAGCATCATAATTCGCCGCAAGTAATCTGTCCAAACAGCAGCATTTGTTGGCTGTGGGCAATATGGTTGCTGCGCTTGTTTACGCTTTCTGCTTGCGCAAAAAAGCAGGGCGTAAAAGGCATGGAAAATGCGCATTCTTTGAGCGAGGCAAACCAGCGTTATTTACGCGCACAGGCATAGCTAGCTGCAAAAAACACCCGCACTGGGCGGGTATGAAAAACAGGGTTGGTTTTTAATCGAAATTAGGCATTTCCACGCCCAGCACCTTGTGCAGCTTGGGGCTGGTGGTGGTGTATTGCAAAAACACTTTCTTTTCAGGGAAGATAAACTCCATCGCGCCAAAAGCAGCCAGCGCACATTCATGAAAGCCTGAAAGAATCAGCTTTTTCTTGCCTGGGTAGGTGTTGATGTCGCCAACAGCAAAAATGCCTGGAATGCTGGTTGAGAATTTTTCGGTATCCACCACAATTTGCTTGCGTTCAATATCCAGACCCCAATCGGCAATAGGGCCGAGCTTGGGCGAGAGGCCAAAAAACACCAGCAGCACATCCAGCGGCACTTGGCGCGTTACGCCATCGCTGCCTGTAACCTTTACGGCTACGAGCTTGCCATCTTTTTCTTCTACGCCCGTAATCTGGCCAACGATGAACTGCATGTCGTAGTCTTCGCACATCTGCTTCATCTTGGCAACACTGGCAGGCGCGGCACGGAAACCGTCGCGGCGGTGAATCAAAATCACGCTTTCAGCCTTATTGGGGCCTTCAGCGGTGAAGTTGAGCGTCCAGTCCAGAGCCGAGTCGCCGCCGCCAACAATAACCAGATTTTTTCCAGCAAAGTCGGCAGGGTTTTTAACGCGGTAAAACAGTTGTGAGCCTTCAAACTTGTCAAGCCCATCGACTTTGAGCGTGCGCGGCTGAAATGCGCCCACGCCAGCGGCAATGAAAATGGTTTTAGTCAGAAATTGCGTGCCCTTGCTGGTCTCCACATAAAAACGGCCATCGGCCTGCTTTTCAACCACCTGCACTTCTTGGCCCATGTGGAAAGTAGCGCCAAACGGCTCTATTTGCTTCATCAAGCCATCAGTTAGTTCTTGCCCCGTGCAAACAGGAATGGCGGGAATATCGTAAATAGGCTTATCGGGATACAGCTCAATAGGCTGGCCGCCAGGGTAGGGCAGGGCATCAATAATGTGGGCTTTGACTTCAAGCAGCCCCAACTCGAAAATCTGAAAAAGCCCCACAGGGCCCGCACCAATAATAACGGCATCGGCATCAATAGCTTGGGTAAAGTCGCGTTCAGTGGTCATGGTCAATATCTGGAAAGGCTATTAGCTATTAGCCCAGTCTAAAAAAAATAATGCCTGAACAAAGCAGGCATAGCCAAAAAACTGTTGTAACCGCCGTGTGGCAATTACTGCAAATGCTGCAAATGGTAGGCAGGCACGCGCTAGGGGCTTTATCGAATGAGCTGGTCGAGCTTGCCGGTCTTGTCTTTCCACTCTTCAGCATCAGGCAAAGCAGGCTTGCGTCTGGAGATGATCTTCCAAGTAGGCAGCCTTGCCAGCTCAACGTTGAGGTCAATCATATGCTGCTGGTCGGCTGGAACATCTTCTTCAGGATAAATTGCGCCAACTGGACACTCTGGAACGCAGACCGAGCAGTCAATGCATTCATCAGGGTCAATGGCCAAAAAATTAGGGCCTTCACGAAAGGCATCAACAGGGCAAACATCAACGCAATCGGTGTACTTGCAGCGGATACAAGCTTCGGTTACTACGTGGGTCATAGTGGGAAATTCCCAAATCAAAAACAGAAAAGCGCAAGGCACAGCTTGCGCGGCAGTGTCGGTGGAATGCGGCTTATTTTAACGCCTGCACAGCACGGGCTGTAAGGGGATACCTTTTCGACGCAAGGGCTATGCAAGGAAAATGGCTAACAAAGTGCGCGGCAATGCACCATAAATCACAAACTGGCTGCATATTTGCAACACACGCCACGAAAATAAAGAAATGCCCACCTCTATAATGAAGCCTTTTCTTAACTGCACTTTGTACTCAAAAATACTACACATTGACTACATTGCTAGCAGTACAAATCTTTAGGCAGTTATCTGCTTGCTGCAAAAAATAGCCCTTGGTACACATGATGCAGCAAGGCGCGCGCGCAAGCAGGTAATAAAGAAACATGGTTTCTACTTTTGGAAAGGCAGCTTGAAAATGGCTAAAGTCACAGGACTGGTAGGCTGGCGCGGCATGGTTGGCTCCGTATTAATGGAGCGCATGACGCAAGAAAAAGACTTCGATCTGATTGAGCCTGTATTTTTCTCCACATCCAACGCAGGCGGACAAGCCCCCGCACAAGCCAAAAACGAAACCACGCTGCAAGATGCCCACGACATTGATGCGCTCAAAAAATGCGACATCATCATAAGCTGCCAAGGCGGTGACTACACCAGCGCAGTATTTCCCAAACTGCGAGCAGCAGGCTGGAAAGGCCACTGGATTGACGCTGCATCAACACTGCGCATGGAAAAAGATGCCGTCATCGTGCTTGATCCCGTAAACATGCCAGTTATCAAAAACGCGCTAGCCAAAGGCGGCAATAACTGGGTAGGTGGCAACTGCACAGTTAGCTGCATGCTGATGGGTGTAGGCGCGCTATACAAAGCAGGCTTGGTTGAATGGATGAGCACACAAACCTACCAGGCAGCCAGCGGCGGCGGCGCGCAGCACATGCGCGAGCTACTCACCCAATACGGCACCTTGTATAGCGAAGTCAAGCCATTGTTAGACGACCCTAAAAGCGCCATTTTGGAAATCGACCGCAAGGTGGTAGCACGCCAGCGCAGCATGAGCGCAGCAGAAACAGCCAACTTTGGCGTGCCACTGGGTGGCTCGCTTATCCCCTGGATTGATAAGGACTTGGGCATTGGCAAAAAACGCGAAGATGCAGGCTGGGGCCAAAGCCGCGAAGAGTGGAAGGGCATGGCCGAAACCAACAAAATTCTGGGGCTGGGCGAAGACTTTGGCAGCGCACCCATTCCCGTTGATGGTTTTTGCGTGCGCGTTGGCGCGATGCGCTGCCATAGCCAGGCACTCACCTTCAAACTGAAGAAAAATGTGCCAGTTGCCAACATTGAAGAAATGATTGCGGCAGATAATCCTTGGGTAAAAGTCGTGCCCAATAACCGCGAAGACACTGTGCAAGACTTAACGCCAGTAGCCGTAACTGGCACCATGACAATCCCTGTAGGCCGCATTCGCAAATTGGCAATGGGCCCAGAATATGTGGGCGCTTTTACCATTGGCGACCAGCTATTGTGGGGTGCAGCAGAACCCTTGCGCCGCATGTTGCGGATTTTGCTGGAGGCATAAAAAGCTGTAGAAATGCACTTTTAACTAAA
>JAGONG010000058.1 GCA_017993135.1 Allobrachymonas sp. | reverse complement strand
TGGATTCCAGCCTACGCGGGAATGACGGGTTTTGGGAGTGGTGCGCTGGGCGGGCGGATTGCTGCGGGTGACTGCTGACTGTGGCTTTGATACGAAGCTGGGTTAAACCAACTTGCCCTCAGCCCACGCAAACCAAACAAAACCAAAACACCGACAAGCAGCCCCCATGCTCCTTCCCAGCCATTTATGCCCTGCAACCCGCATAAACACTGCTTCCAGCCTTTACCAAACAATTTTGGTATTCCCTTTTGCGACTTCTGCGTAACTTCTGCGCCTTCTGCGTTCGCCCCCGTATTCCCTCTGCGCCTTCCGCTTCCGCCCGTATTCATCCAACACAACGCTGATTGATTCTTCGCGCAAAAGCAAATTCAGCAAAAGCAAACCCAAAACGCCGTCATTCCCGCGTAGGCGGGAATCCACAGCAGCGGTGAAAGGGGCATGGATTCCCGCCTACGCGGGAATGACGGGGCTCTGGCTTGGTGCGCTAATGGCGGGCGGATTGCTGCGGGTGGCTGCTGGCTGTGGTTTTGATACGAAGCTGGGTTAAACCAACTTGCCCACAGCCCACACAAGCCAAAACAAAGCAAAACACCGACAAGCAGCCCCCATGCGCCTTACCAGCCATTTATGCCCTGCAAGCCGCATAAACACTGCTTCCAGCCTTTGCCAAACAATTTTGGTATTCCCTTTTGCGACTTCTGCGTAACTTCTGCGCCTTTTGCGTTCGCTCCCGTATTTCCTCTGCGCCCTCTGCGTTCGCCCCCGTATTCCCTCTGCGCTCTCTGCGTAGATTTTGTCTTTTTGCTCGGGATTGGGCTGGCAATGGCGCAAAAAAACGGGCGCTTGGTGCGCCCGTTTTGCTAGCTTGGGGATGCAAGCCGAAGCTGGTTATTGCAGAAGTTGATTGGCTTTTGCCCAGCTTTTGGCTTGTGGTTTTAACCTTTGGCCAGCTCTTGCCATGTGGCAATGACGGTGTCGGGGTTGAGCGAGATGGAGCTGATGCCTTCTTGCGACAGCCATTTGGCAAAGTCGGGGTGGTCGCTGGGGCCTTGGCCGCAGATGCCTACGTATTTGCCTTGCGCTTTGCAGGCGGCTATGGCGCGTGCGAGCAGGGCTTTTACGGCGGGGTCGCGTTCGTCAAAGTCGGCAGCGAGTAGTTCCATGCCGCTGTCGCGGTCCAGGCCAAGTGTGAGCTGGGTCAGGTCGTTGGAGCCGATGCTAAAGCCGTCAAAGTATTGCAGGAACTCGTCAGCAAGGATGGCGTTGCTGGGGATTTCGCACATCATGATGTGGCGCAGGCCGCCGCTGCCGTCAGGCGCTGCACCGCTGCCGCGTTGCAAGCCGTGTTTGGCCAGCAGCTCGCTTACCTTGGCGGCTTGGGCGAGTGTGCGCACGAAGGGAATCATGATTTCGACGTTGGTTAGTCCCATGTCGTTGCGTACGCGTTTGATGGCTTCGCATTCCATGGCAAAGGCTTCGGCAAAGTCGGCGCTGATGTAGCGCGCTGCACCACGAAAGCCCAGCATGGGGTTTTCTTCTTCGGGCTCGTAGCGGCTGCCGCCGATGAGTTTGCGGTATTCGTTGCTCTTGAAGTCGCTCATGCGCACGATGACGGGCTTGGGCCAGAAGGCTGCGGCAATGGTGGCTACGCCTTCGGTGACTTTATCGACGTAGAAGGCGCGGGGCGAGGCGTGGCCGCGGGCTACGCTTTCTACGGCTTTTTTCAGGTCGGAGTCGATGTTGGGGTAGTCCAAAATGGCTTTGGGGTGTACGCCGATGTTGTTGTTGATGATGAATTCAAGCCGCGCCAAGCCTACGCCTGCGTTGGGCAGTTGGCAGAAATCAAAGGCGAGTTGCGGGTTGCCCACGTTCATCATGATTTTGGTGGAGATGGCGGGCATGGCGCCGCGCTGCACTTCGGTGATTTCGGTTTCGAGCAGGCCGTCGTAGACGTGGCCTGTGTCGCCTTCGGCGCAGCTTACGGTGACGAGTGTGCCTGTTTTGAGGATTTCGGTAGCGTCGCCGCAGCCAACTACGGCGGGTATGCCCAGTTCACGCGCGATGATGGCGGCGTGGCAGGTGCGCCCGCCACGGTTGGTAACGATGGCGGCAGCGCGTTTCATGACGGGTTCCCAGTTGGGGTCGGTCATGTCGGTGACGAGTACGTCGCCCGCTTGCACGGTGTCCATTTGGCTGATGTCGTTTACCAGGCGCACGGGGCCAGTGCCGATTTTTTGCCCGATGGCGCGGCCTTCGGCCAGCACGGTGGCAGATTGGCCCGAGTTGCCTTTGAGCTTGTAGCGGTATTCAACTTTGCCTTCGGCCTGGCTTTTAACGGTTTCGGGGCGTGCTTGCAGGATGTAGAGCTGGCCGTCGGTGCCGTCTTTGCCCCATTCAATGTCCATAGGGCAGCCGTAGTGTTTTTCGATGACTTGGGCGTAGCGTGCCAAGGCGTGTACGTCTTCGTCTGTGAGTGAGTAGCGGTTGCGTAGCTCGGGGGCAACGTCTACGGTTTTAACGAGTTGGCCTGTTTGTGCTTTTTCTTCGGCAGAGGCAAACACCATCTGGATGAGTTTGCTGCCCAGGTTGCGGCGGATGAGGGCTTGTTTGCCTGCTTCGAGCATGGGCTTGTGGATGTAAAACTCATCGGGGTTTACCGCGCCTTGCACCACGGTTTCGCCCAGGCCGTAGCTGCTGGTGATGAAGACTACGTCGCGAAAGCCGCTTTCGGTGTCCATGGTAAACATCACGCCCGCTGCGCCTGTGTCGGAGCGCACCATGCGCTGCACGCCTGCGCTCAAGGCTACGTCGGCGTGGGCAAAGCCTTTGTGTACGCGGTAGCTGATGGCGCGGTCGTTATACAGGCTGGCAAAGACTTCTTTCATTTTGTGCAGTACGGCATCAATGCCTACTACGTTCAAGAAAGTTTCTTGCTGGCCTGCGAATGAGGCATCGGGCAAGTCTTCGGCTGTGGCTGATGAGCGCACGGCAAAGCTGGCTTGCGCGTTGCCGCCGCTTAAAGTGGCAAAAGCCGCGCGAATGGCGGCTTCCAGGTCGGCGGGGAAGGGTTGCGCTTCAACCAGTGCGCGAATTTCGGCACCGCAGGCGGCTAGCGCGTTTACGTCGTCGGCATCGAGTGCGTCGAGCTTGGCGTTGATTTTGGCTTGCAGGCCGTCGTGCTGCAAAAACTGGCGGAAGGCGTGCGAAGTGGTGGCAAAGCCTGTGGGCACGCGCACGCCTTGGGGCAGTTGCGAAATCATCTCGCCCAGACTGGCGTTTTTGCCGCCTACGCTGTCTACGTCGGTCATGCGTAGTTTTTCGAACGGTACGACCAAATCGGTCGGGCTAAAGAGTGCGGACATGGGATTTTCTCCAAAGTTAAAAAATCTGTGTTCTATGGCAGTCTGCGCGTTACGGGCTGGTGCTTGTTGCTATGGCTTGTTGTTCTGGCTTGTTGTTATAACTTGTGTTGCATAGCAATGCAAAACCCGCGCAAATATGGCGAACCTGCGCAGATTGTAGGGCAGGACAGCGGGGTAAATATGCTTTTTGCCATGATTTGATGCGCCAGTTTTGCCGCTTGCGGCTGGTGCAGCCGCATATCTGCCCTACACTTTGCAAAATATTGCCTTTTTAAACCCCCTCAATTTCACGCCCACCATGTCTAATACCACTTCGCAGCGCACCGTTTTTTTTGTTTCTGACGGCACAGGCATTACTGCCGAGACTTTTGGCAACTCCATACTGGCGCAGTTTGCCCAGCCGTTTAGGCGTGTGCGTTTGCCGTTTGTTTCAGACGCTGAAAAAGCGCAGCAAGCGGTGGCGCAAATCAACGACAGCGCCCACTGCGAAGCGGGTCGCCCCATCGTGTTTACCACGCTGGTCAACCCCGAAGCCGCGCGCATTGTGCACGAGCAAGCGCAAGCGCTGGTGTTTGATACGATAGCCACCTTTGTTGCGCCGCTGGAGCAAGAGCTGGGCGCTACGTCCAACCACCGCGTGGGGCGCTTTTCAGACATCAGCCAAAGCAAAGCCTATAACAAACGCATTGAGGCAATCAACTTCAGCCTGGCGCACGATGACGGGCAAACCATTCAGGATTTAAACAGCGCAGACATTATTCTGGTGGGCGTGAGCCGCAGCGGCAAAACGCCCACATCGCTGTATCTGGCCATGCAGTACGGCTTGAAAGTATCTAACTACCCGCTGGTGCCCGATGACTTTGAGCGCCAGCAACTGCCTGCCGCTTTGCTGCCGCACCAAAACAAGCTCTTTGGCCTGAGCATACGCCCCGAGCGCCTGAGCGAAATACGCGCCGAGCGCCGCCCCAATTCCAAATACGCCGACCTTGCCAACTGCCGCTACGAAGTGGCCGAAGCCGAAGCCATGATGCGCCGCGCTGGTGTGCGTTGGCTCTCAACCACCACCAAGTCGATTGAAGAAATCGCCACCACCATACTGCAAGCCATTCAGCCTGGGCGGCTGGATTATTGATTGCTGTTGATATTGCTGTTGCTGTGGTTTACAGCAACATGCTGCTGCTTGCCGTGCTTTGGCTGCGCAAGCCTTGGCACGCGGCAGCCTTGATTTGCCACAAGGCAAGCGATGATTTGCTCTTGCGCGATAAATCAATCAGCGCTGTGCTAGCCAAACACGGGGCGGAAGCAGAAGAAATGCGGGAGCGAACGCAGAGGGTTCGCAGAGGAAATACGGGAGCGAACGCAAAAGGCGCAAAAGTTGCACAGAAGTCGCAAAAGGAATACCGAGATTGTTTCAAAAAGCCTTGAACCAGTATTTATGCGGCTTGCAGGCCATAAATGGCTGGGAAGGCGCATGGGGGCAGGTTATCAGTGGTTTGCTTTGCTTTGCTTTGCTTTGGTTTGCGTGGGCTTAGGGCAAGTTGATTTAACCCAGCTTCGTAGCAAAACCACAGTCACCCGCCACCCGCAGCAATCCGCCCGCCATTAGCGCACCAAGCCAGAACCCCGTCATTCCCGCGCAGGCGGGAATCCATCGTAATAAGAAGCGCAGTCGTGGATTCCCGCCTACGCGGGAATGACGGCGGGGGAGGGGCGGGCTCTGCGGGGGAATGGTGGAGATGGCGTTTTGATGTGAAGCTGGGGCAAACCAGCGCCTCTTTAGCGTATGCCTGCGCGCAAGAAGCTTTGCACAAACTGGCGCTGGAAGATGAGGAAGGCTAGCAGCAGCGGGGCTGAGGCTATGAGGGTGGCGGCGGTGATGATGGCCCAGTCTATGCCTTGGTCGGTGCCTGCAAATACGGCCAGCCCTACGGTGAGTGGGCGGGTTTCGACCGAGTTGGAGACGATGAGTGGCCATAGGAAGTTGTTCCAGTGGTGGCTGACTGATACGAGCGCGTAGGCGAGGTAGGTGGGTTTGGCCAGTGGCACGTAGACGCGCCAGAGTATGCCGAGCACGCCGCAGCCTTCGATGCGGGCGGCATCTTCTAGCTCTTTGGGTATGGTTTTGAAGGTTTGGCGCAGCAAAAATATGCCAAAGGCCGATGCGATGTAGGGCAGTGCCATGGCGGGGATGGTATCGACCAGCCCCAAGGCGTGGATGGTGCGGTAGTTTTCTACTACGAGCACGTCGGGCATGATCATGAGCTGGATGAGCACGAGCGCAAAGGCGATGTCGCGCCCTGGAAACTCGAAGCGGGCAAAGGCGTAGGCTGCCAGTGTGCCGAGCACCATTTGGCCTGCGAGCACGGTGGCTACGAGTACGCTGGTGTTGAGGAAGTATTTGGAAAATGGCGCGGCTGCCCATGCGGCACGAAAGTTATCGAGCGTAAGCGGTGCGCTTAGGCTGAAGCTGGCGGAGTATTCGCTGGGGTGAAATGCGGTCCAGATGGTGTAGAGCAAGGGCGCGAGCCAGCATATGCCTAGCGCCCAGGCGGCAATGGTGTTGAGGGTGAGGTCGAGCGTGATGGCGCTGCGCTTGGGGGCGCTGGCGGCGGGTGTGCTTGCTGCGGGCGAGAGGGCGGCGGGTGTGGTGGTGGGTGTGGTTGTGCTCATTGGTAATGCACCTTGCGTTCGAGCCAGAAGAATTTAACAAGCGCAACGATTGCCAGCATAACGAGCAAGACAACGGTTAGCGCGGCTGCGTAGCTCTGGTCCCAGAACTTGAAGCCGATTTCGTAGATGTAGTAAAGGAGCAAGGCGGTGGCGTTGTCGGGGCCGCCGCGTGTCATAACGAACAGGTGGTCTACCAGCCTGAAGGCGTTGATGATGGCGTTAATGAGCACAAAGAGCGTGGTGGGCATGAGCAGCGGGAAGGTGACGCGCCAAAATGCCTGCCAGCGGTTGGCGCCTTCAAGCTGCGCGGCTTCGTTGAGCTCGGGCGGTATTTGCTGGAGGGCTGCGAGGTAGAAAATCATGAAAAAGCCCGCTTCTTTCCAGACGGTAACGAGCATGATTGCGCCCAAGGCTGTGTCGCCACTGCCGAGCCAGTTTACCGAGGGCAGGCCAAACAGGCCGCGTATTTGGTCAAACAGGCCGTAGTCGGGGGTGTAGAAAAACAGCCAGATGTTGGCTACTGCAATCATGGGCAGCATGGTGGGGGTGAAATACGCCAGGCGCAGTATGGTGCGCCCTTTGATGCGGCCGTTTACCCATATCGCCATGACGAGTGCCAGCGCTATGGAGGGCACGATGGTGCCAGCGGCAAATATCAGGTTGTTTTTCAGCGCAATCCAGAAAATCGGGTCTGCCACCATGTCTTCATACATCAGCAGCCCGATAAAGCGGCTGGGGTTGTTGCCGCGCGGCGTGCTGTACAAGCTGTGCCAGAAGGTGGCTATGCCAGGGTAATGGGTGAATGCGACAAGCAGCACGGCTGCGGGCAGCAGCAGTAGCCAGCCGTGCAGCGCAGCCATGCGGCGGGCGCGGGTGGGTGTAGAAGGCGGAGAGCAGACGGGCGCGGTGGTCATGTGGTTTGCCTGTGGGGTGTCAGGGCGTTGGTGGATGGGGTGGTGCGGAGCATCGGAGTTGGATGGGTTAAGGAAGCGCTGATTTATTCCAGTTTTTTGTAAAACGCATTTTTTTTGTAAAACGCAATTGCGCGGCAATGACGGCTTTTTTTAAATTTGTCGCTTATTTTTCGCTTGCTTGAAAAGAATAAATCAGAGCTTTCCCAAGGCGCGGGTGGCTGCCTTGCGTGTGTGCTCGCTATTGCAGGCGTTTGTTAGCGCCTGCTGCAAACGCGTGTTGCGTGCGCTTGCAGCAGGGTGCTTGGCTACGCCTTAGGCTTTAGCGGTAGTTGCGCAAAATGCGGTCGGCTTCGCGTTGGGCATCTTGCATGGCTTTGGCTGGTGTTTTTGTGCCAGTCAGGGCTGCTTGAATGCCGTCGTTAAGCGCTTTGGTTACGCGCTGGTTTTCGTGGGTTGAAAGCTCGGCTACGGCGAATTTCAACTGGTCACGTGCCACGGTGGGGGCGGGGAAGTCGGCCAGATATTTCTTCATGGCAGGGGTGTTCCACGCTGCGGGCGTTACGGCCACATAGCCTGTGGAGATGGACCAGTCGGCAGCGCGCTCGGGCGTGGTCATCCACTGCACAAATTTAAGCGCAGCAGCACGCTCTTGCGGTGTGGCTTTTTTGAACATATAGAAGTTGCCGCCGCCTGTGGGTGAGCCACGGCGCTTGTTTTCGGGCAGCATGGCTACGCCAAATTTAAAGCCCGCGTTGTTGCGGATGTTGGTCAGGTTGCCTGTGGTGGTGTAGATGATGGCGGCTTTGCGCTCAAAGAAGTCTTTGGGTGTGGTGCCCCACTCAACTACGCCTGGTGGGTGAATGCCGTGCTTGCGCGACAAATCAACCCAGTACTGCAAGCTTTCAATGTTTTGTGGCTTGTCGAAATAGGTTTGGTTGCCAGCAGAGTTCATCAGCTCCACGCCATTTTGAATGGCAAAGGTTTGGTGCAGCCAGTAAGGAAAGCCTGAAGATGGAACTTGCACGCCCCATGTGGTGACGCGCCCGCTTGAGTCGCGCTGGGTGAGTTTTTTGCCGTACTCAACCATTTCTTTCCAGTTTTGCGGTGGACGCTCGGGGTCGAGCCCTGCCTTGGCAAAAAGTTCTTTGTTCCAGTACATCACAACGGTGGAACGCTGGAAAGGTATGCCCCAGGTTTTGCCGCCCGTTTGGCTGTTTTTCATAAAGCCTGGGTAAAAGCCTTTCATCCATGCTTTGTCTTTGGCGCTGGTTGCTACTTCGTCAAACGGCACAATCGCGCCTTCGTCAATCAGCGAAAACATATCGGTCGAAAGCAGCACGGCCAGGTGCGGCGCATCGCCACCCTTGTTGGCTGTAAGCACTTTGGTAATGCTGTCTTGGTAGCTGCCCGAGTAAACGGGTTTAACGCGGATATCGGGGTTTTCTTTGTTAAAAGCGGCTGCCATGTCGTCAATGGTTTTGGTAACGGGGCCGCCTACGGCTACGGGGTAGTAAAAAGTCAAATCTGTTGCTGCCAGTGCTGGCGCGGCGGCCAAGCCTGCTGCCAGACTTGCTGCCAAGCTCACGCGGCTTGCAAAACGCTTAACGCGGGTAGAAGACAAAATGCTCATACAGGGTTCTCCTGAGTGTGGTTAAAAACAAGGTAAAACGATTTAAAAAAGGTGGCAAAACTAAGCCACACAACCCAAAGCCCAATGCAAAACATCCGCACTGCGCCTTGGCAACTTGGGCGGGCTTGGCTGCACCCGCACAACTACTGCTTATGCCAACTTCACACAATCGCCTTGCCGCTGGCAGCATCAAAGTAGTGCGCGTCTTCGCATTGCCAGACAAGCCCCACTTGGTCGCCCACGGCATAAGACACACGCCCAGGCAGGCGCACAATAACGTTGCCTTCTTGCTCCAGGCGGCAATTCAACAGGGACTCTGCGCCCAAATACTCAATACTTTGCAAGGTAGCTGCCAGCCCTTCTTGCACGCTGCCCAAACGAATATGCTCAGGCCGTATGCCCAACTGCCGCCCTTCGTGCGCGGGCAGCAAGTTCATGGGGGGCGAGCCAATAAAGCCCGCTACAAACGTATTGGCAGGCGACTCATACAGCTCGGCAGGCGTGCCCATTTGCTCGATATTGCCGCTGCGCATCAGCACCACCTTGTCAGCCATAGTCATGGCCTCGGTCTGGTCGTGCGTGACATAAACCATCGTCATGCCAAGGCGCTGCTGCAAGGCACGAATATCGGCACGCATTTGCTGGCGCAACTGGGCATCCAGATTGGAAAGCGGCTCATCCATAAGGCAAACCGAAGCCAACGCCAGCGTACACGGCCTGCCCATTGCCGCGCCCAGCCTCAAAGGGCACACAGGCGTAGCAGAAGCAGCCATCAAAATCACCCCCGTAAAAAACAAAGACTTGAGCTTTGAACTAGGCGTGCAAGGCCACGCAGGCAAGCGCCAAGGCGTAACGGGGCATGTGGCTGTGAAATATGTTTTCTAAGCTGCAACGCCTTTGAGTGAGCGCCTTTGGTAGCTGCTTTTGCACCAGCGGCAAAGGCAGATGAAAAGAAACAGGCACAGGTTTTAAACCCTGTGCCTGTTTTTTTGTTTTGTTTGCTCTGTTCTGCTCTGGATTGGTTCGGTTCGGTTCGGCGTTGTACTGCGCTTTGGCTGTTGCGCTATCTGGCTAC
>JAGONG010000022.1:24542-28328 GCA_017993135.1 Allobrachymonas sp. | reverse complement strand
CTATCTCTGCTGGTTGAAACGGTGCCCACCCTCCTTTGACCGGCATTCCAGATGTTCCGGCGATCTTTGCTGCCTCTGCCTGTAACTTCTTGCCTGAAAACTTGGCAAACGATGGCACTTTAAAAGGATCGGAATCTATTGAAGCTATCTCGTTTTCCTGAAGGTAACGCCAGAAATTGTTTGCGAAGCTGATGATTCGCTTGATTGACGCTGGCGTATAGCCCTTCGTTGCTGCAACACCCTGTGAGGCGGGTTTGTCTTGCATCAACTTCTTTACCCATTCCCTGACGCTAGTTGGAGTGATTGCCTCGACGGTTCCGAAGTGCCCCACAAGGTGCGCTATATCGCTTTGCATCTGGCCTACGGTCTTAGGGGCAAGCGTTAGCTGTGCAATCCATTCTTTGTAGAGTGGCCGTAGGGGTTGCTGTCTTCCCGTGGCTACAGCGTGGAAGGCTACTCCCGTTCCCTGCCCGTGTTTTTCTTCTAGCCTCTTGGCTTCATCTTCTATGAATTCGCTTACCACTTCTGGGTTTGGGTTGGTTTCGTATTCCCGCTTCCACATCATCGCATGATCAATGAACGGATCAGATGAACCCCTGGCATCAGCAATTCGGGCTTTCCACTGAGCAACCAGAGGGGCCGCCCTAAGCTCGGCTGTGCGCTTGTCTGTTGTCTTTAGAGACTTAAAGAGCTTGCCTTTGCCGATAGCTAGACGTGCATCAGCAGGTACATGCAAAGTTGCATACCAGACATTACGGCGGAGTTCGATGTTAGGCATGGAAGGCGGGCTATCACTGTCAGAGAGACACAGCTTACCACACGCATTTACCACACGTATTTACCACATCAATGTTTATAAGCTATTGATATTATTATGAATCAATCACTTAGGTGCCATTGTCAGAGTGTCCCGCTCTCTCCGCCATATTTGTGCTTTTTACAATATCAAAAAGTCCCAAAGCCCGCATGTTTACTAGCATTGCGGGCTTTTTGTTGTCTCAATAGCTACTTTAAACCAGCACACAATACGCCATAAAACATGGCGTATTTCATGGCGCACTGCGTACACATTACGTGCTCACAAGCCTGTGCGCCATATTTTGCAGCATGAGAACTGGATTGGATATGCGCAACCTGCTTCTCTTATAAGAGCTGCCCAATACTGCATATAGCTTGCTCTCATCAAGCAAGAGGAGAACAGCCTAGCATTGCAAATATTTGACTATGCAAGGCTAATTGCGTGTTGGTTGATAGGCGCTGCTTTTCTATCTCTTTTGTTTTTTTACAGCCACAAAGCAACAAAAAAGCCCTGAAATCGTAATGAAATCAAGGCTTTATGTAATTTCAGCGAATATTACTGAAATTTGACTTGGTGCGCGAGGCCGGACTCGAACCGGCACGCCATTGCTGGCGTCAGGACCTAAACCTGGTGCGTCTACCAATTTCGCCACCCGCGCGGGTTTTTTTAAAGTGTTGTGCAAGCGTTAGTTTGCAGCGTTTGTGCCGCTTTGCTTGGCAACTGAACTACACTGTTAAAAAGGTAATTGCTGATTCTATCTCAAAACTATCTGCTTTTTAGCGTTTAAAACTTGCTAAATATTTTATGCTTTGCGGTTTACGGTTTGCGGTTTGCGGTTTTTGCTTTAGCTGTGTTTGTTCTTTTTTTGTGTGTACGCTGTGTCTGACCATAATTCGATTAGCCATTACGAAAACTTTCCAGTTGCCAGTTTTTTGTGCCCTGCCGCTATTCGCCCAGCGGTTGTTGCTATTTACAACTTTGCCCGTGTTGCTGATGACTTGGCTGATGAGGGGCAGCTTACGGCTGGTGCGCGGCTTGAGGCTTTGCGCGCCTACCGCGCGGCTTTGCAGGGCGCTATTCAAGGTGATTTTTACGATGCTGCCGAAGGTGCATTCGGCGGTGCTGGGTTGGCTTGCGATTTGCCTTGGTTGGCGGTAATGCGGCCTTTGCAGGCGGCTATTGCGCAGCACCAGTTGCCCGCGCAGCCGTTGCACGATTTGCTTACCGCCTTTGAGCGCGATGTGGCTCATACGGCTAGCGGCCATGTGTATGCTGACTGGGATGGTTTGCTGGATTATGCACGTTATTCTGCCAACCCTGTGGGGCGGTTGATGTTGCACCTGTACGGCGTGCATGAGGCGCAGGCTTATGCGCAAAGCGATGCTATTTGCACTGCCTTGCAGTTGTATAACTTTTGGCAGGATATTTCTGTGGATGTGGCGCGGCAGCGGTTTTATTTGCCGTCTGCGTTTTGCGAGCCGCTGGGTATTGACCCGCGCGCGCCCGATTCTGCGCCTGCCGCCCAGCGCCAGCAGTTGCTATTTGCCTTGCTTGATTACACCGATGCCTTGATGCACAGCGGCAAGGCTTTGCCGCGCTTGGTTGCGCAGCGCAGTAGCTGGCTGGCGGGGCTGGAGTTGCAGATGGTGGTGCAAGGCGGTCTGCGCATTGGGCAAAAAACGCGCAAACTGGGCGCAAATGCTACTTGCCAGCGCCCCCGCTTGCATGCGGGTGATTTTCTGGCTGTATTTGGCGCTGGTTTGGCTGGTTTGCTGTTTTGAAAATCGCTTTGCAGGTATCAGCCAGCAAGCTGCAGCCCGCTTGCAACATGACTTGTAGTGCAACGGGTGCAGCGACGGGCAAAGTTATTGCACTGGCGCAAGTGCGGTTTGCCAAGTTGCCGCTTGTGCCAGATTAGCCTAGCAAGGCCTGGGCAAATTCGTGTGCGTTGAATGTTTCCAGGTCTTCGAGTTTTTCGCCTACGCCTACGAAGTAGACGGGCACAGGTTTTTCGCGGGCAATGGCGCAGAGTACGCCGCCTTTGGCTGTGCCGTCGAGCTTGGTGACTATCAAGCCTGTGAGTTGCAACGCATCATCAAATGATTTGACTTGCGCCAGTGCGTTTTGCCCTGTGTTGCCGTCTATCACCAGCAGCACTTCGTGCGGTGCGGTGTCGCTGGCTTTGGTGATGGTGCGGCGGATTTTTTTCAGCTCGTCCATCAGGTGCAACTGGGTGGGCAAGCGACCTGCGGTATCGACTAGCACCACGTCTTTGCTGCGTGCGCGGCCTGCGCTGATGGCATCGAAGCTCAGGGCGGCAGGGTCGCCGCCTGCGTTGCTGATGATTTCTACGGTGTTGCGGTCTGCCCAGACTGCCAATTGCTCGCGTGCGGCGGCGCGAAAGGTGTCGGCAGCAGCCAGCAGCACGGTTTGACCACTGTTGCTTAAATGTTTGGTGAGTTTGCCGATAGATGTGGTTTTGCCTGCGCCATTTACGCCTGCCACCATGATGACGGTGGGTGTGTATTGCCCAATGGTTAAGGGTTTTTGCAGCGGGGTGAGCAAATCTGCAATGGCATCAACCAGCAGTTTTTTGACTTGTGCAGGCTCTGTAGTGCCTGTGGCTTTAACGCGCCGCTTCAAGTCTGCGAGTAAAAACTCGGTGGCTTGCACGCCTGCATCGGCCATGAGCAAGGCGGCTTCAAGGTCTTCATACAACGCATCGTCAATTTGCGTTACGCCAAATACGGCGCTGATGCTGTTGCCTGTTTTTTTCAGGCCGCTTTTTAATCGATTGAACCACCCTGCCCTGCCCGCTGGCTCTGTTTGGCTGGGCTGCTCAGGTGCAGAGCTGTCTGCATTGCTTGCATTGGCTTGTATGTCTGTTGCTTCTTCGGCTGCGGCTGCCAGCGCTTGTTGCGCTAAATCTTCATCGGCCAATGCTTCGGCTTGAATTTCTGCTTGTGCTTGTGCTTGTGCTTGTGCTT
>JAGONG010000022.1:17560-24442 GCA_017993135.1 Allobrachymonas sp. | reverse complement strand
TGCTTGTGCTTGTGCTTGTGCAATGGCTTGCGCTTCATTGCTTTGCATGGCGTTGCTCAGGCTTTGCTGGGCAATGACCAAGAGCGCCTCGTTGGGCTGCTGTGGTTTTGCGTCTTGGGCGGCAGGTGCTTTTTTCTTGAAGAAACCAAACATAGTGTGGTGTTAGGGGCTGGTGTGGTTGGTGAGGGAGGGGGTAAATCTGCGCTTGCTGCAAGGGAAGAATATGCAGTTGGTCAGGTATTTTGCCGTGTGAAGGCTGACTATACACGAGTCATGTTGTTTGGCGGTGAAATTTGCAGCATCACGTTGTGTAATGCTGCTCGATTAGCACTTCTGCCGCCTGTGCTTTGGCTTGGGGTAAGCCAAGCCAGATGTGGGCGGCTTGCGCTAGCCGCTGGGGACGCGCCGTAGCCAGCAGCGTGAGCTGTGCCATGTGCGGGCCATTTCGCAGCAATTGTGCTTGCTCAAGCAGGCGGCGGGTGTGCCGCGCTACTGGCTCGCCTGGCTCGATAAGCTGCACGTGTTTGCCAACCAGTTGCTTGATGGTGTGCGCGGCAAAGGGGTAGTGGGTGCAGCCTAAGACCAAGGTGTCTATGCCTGCGGGTTGTGTCTGGTTTGCGGCGCAGGCGCTTTTTGGTGCTTTTTCAGACGCTTTTTCTGCTGCATCACTTGTTGGCGTGCTTTCCTCTGCACTTACTTGCGCAAAGGGGCGCATGGCATCTATGTAACGCTGGCACAGGCTTTGGACGGTTTCGCCGTCGGGGTTGGTTTGCCCGTCAAGCGCGTTTTCAATCGCCAAAGCCAGCCCATTGCACGCCTGCACTTGCACTTGACAAGTGCCGCGCCAAGTGTGCAGCAGTTGTTGAAATTTGGCGCTTTGTACGGTGGCGCGTGTGGCCATGATGCCAATGTGCCCTGTGCGGCTGATTTGCGTAGCGGGCTTGAGCGCTGGCTCAATGCCAATCAGCGGCAATTCAGGCCATGTTTGGCGCAGGGTTTGCACGGCGTGCGCGGTGGCAGTGTTGCACGCTACGACCAGCGCTTTGATGTGGTGCTGCGCAATCAGGTAGCGGGTGATTTGCAGGCTGCGTTGCTCAATTTCTGCACTGCTGCGCTCGCCATAGGGCGACCAAGCGGTGTCAGCCAAATAGACCATATCTTCATGCGGCAGCAGGTGCAAAAGCTGGCGCAAAACGCTTAAGCCGCCTACGCCGCTATCAAATATGCCAATGGGCAACAAAGCACGAGATGAGGTGAGCATAGACAAATTTTAAACACGCCCTTTTCTGGGCGAATATTGGCAGGTTTAAATGCAAAACACAGGGCTACGCGTTGCAGTGTATGGCAAGGCGCTCTGTTGAATGTTGCTGCTGAGGCGGCGAGGCTGCTATCGCTATCGCTATTGCTACCACCGTCGCTGCGTACAGCAGTCGTGCAGTATAGACAGCTTTTTAAACCACCCGCGCTTGGCTTTGCAGCCAGCCGCCAACAGCAAAAACACCGACAACCAGCCCCCATGCGCCTTCCCAGCCATTTATGCCCTGCAAGCCGCATAAACACTGGTTCAAGGCATTTTCAAATAATTTTGGTATTTACTTCTGCGACTTTTGCGTAACCTTTGCGCCTTTTGCGTTCGCCCCCGTATTTCTTCTGCGTCGTTGCCCCGTATTCATCTAACGCGGCGCTGATTTATTCTTCAGGCAAGAGCGCAAACCCCAAAAGCCGTCATTCCCGCGTAGGCGGGAATCCAGCGGCATAAAAAGCGCAGACATGGATTCCCGCCTGCGCGGGAATGACGGGTTTCTGGCTTGGTGCGGGGATGGCGGGCAAATGCTGTTTGCCTGCCTTTTTAAATAATTTGGTATTTTTTCTGCGACTTCTGCGTAACTTCCGCGCCTTTTGCGTTCGCCCCCGTATTCCCTCTGCGCCCAAACAAAGCAAAGCCGCAAAAACACCGACAAGCAGCCCCAATGCGCCTTCCCAGCCATTTATGCCCTGCAAGCCGCATAAACACTGGTTCAAGGCATTTTCAAATAATTTTGGTATTTACTTCTGCGACTTTTGCGTAACCTTTGCGCCTTTTGCGTTCGCCCCCGTATTCCCTCTGCGTTCGCCGCCGCACGCAGCTTACGCCTGCACCAAGCTAATGCCTTTGAACTCGCCTGAAGCGATACGCTTTTGCCACTCTGCGGGAGCGGTGTTGTGTACGCTGGTGCCTTTGGCATCTACCGCCACCGTTACAGGCATATCGACCACGTCAAACTCGTAAATCGCTTCCATGCCCAAATCTGCAAAGCCCGCAACACGCGCTGCCTTAATGGCTTTGCTCACCAGATATGCCGCGCCGCCCACTGCCATGAGGTAGGCGCTTTGGTGTTTTTTGATGGCCTCTATGCCCACGGGGCCGCGCTCGGATTTGCCAATCATGGCAACCAGCCCTGTTTGAGCCAGCATCATTTCGGTAAAGCCGTCCATACGCGTAGCGGTGGTGGGGCCTGCAGGGCCTACTACTTCATCGCGCACGGGGTCTACAGGGCCCACGTAGTAGATGATGCGGTTGGTAAAGTCCACAGGCAACTTTTCGCCTTTGGCCAGCATGTCGGCAATGCGTTTGTGGGCGGCATCGCGCCCTGTAAACATTTTGCCGTTAAGCAGCAACGTGTCGCCTGGCTGCCAGGTGGCTATTTCGGCTTTGGTAAGGGTGTTTAAATCTACTCGGCGGCTTTGCTTGGTATTGGGTTCCCAATCAAGTTTTGGCCAAATATCAAGGCTGGGCGGGTCGAGGTAAACGGGGCCGCTGCCGTCCATTACCAAATGCGCATGGCGCGTGGCAGCGCAGTTGGGAATCATGGCTACAGGCTTGCTGGCGGCGTGGGTGGGGTACATGGCGATTTTTATATCAAGCACCGTAGTTAAGCCACCCAAGCCCTGTGCGCCTATGCCCAGCGCATTGACTTTGTCGAACAGCTCCAGCCGCAATTCTTCAACCTGCGAGAGCTTTTCGCCCTTGCTTGCCTTGGTTTGTAACTGGTACATATCAATGTCTTCCATCAGGCTTTGCTTGGCTAGCAACATGGCTTTTTCGGCCGAGCCGCCTATGCCTATGCCCAGCATGCCTGGCGGGCACCAGCCTGCGCCCATTTCGGGTACGCTTTTAAGCACCCAATCTACCAAGCTGTCAGACGGGTTGAGCATGGCAAATTTGGTTTTGTTTTCGCTCCCGCCGCCCTTGGCTGCTACGCCAATCTCAAGCGTGTTGCCAGGCACGATTTCGCTGTAGATGATGGCGGGCGTGTTGTCTCGCGTATTTTTGCGAGCAAAGTGCGGGTCTGCCACCACGCTGGCGCGCAGCGGGTTATCGGGATTGGTATAGGCACGGCGCACGCCTGCGTTAATGGCATCTTCCAGGCTGCCGCTAAAGCCCTCAAAGCGCACATCCATGCCAATTTTCAAAAACACATTGACCATGCCCGTGTCTTGGCACACGGGTCTATGCCCCAAGGCTGCCATTTTGCTGTTGGTCAAAATCTGCGCCATGGCATCTTTTGCAGCGGGTGACTGCTCGCGCTCGTAGGCGCGCGTAAGGTGCGAAATGTAGTCGGCTGGGTGGTAGTAGCTGATGTACTGCAAAGCAGCGGCAACGGTTTCAATCAAATCTTCCTGCAAGATGGCAGTAGGCATATCCATATTTCCTGTAGAGAGCTAAGGGGTTTAGCATGTGCGCCAAAAGGCAATGCCCCCTATTGTCTTAGGTTTTTTCACATACTGCCCAGCCCATCTGCTTTACCACAGCGCAATGCGTGGCTACAGCCCAAAGAAATGAACGCTTACCAAGAAAGCGCTGATGCAATCCCGTTTTGTACAAATACCATACAAACACCGTACAAATTTCGTTGTAAAAACGCTTTCACTCGGGATTGGCGGCTGGCTGCGTTTGCTGTTAAACAAAGAAGCACTCAGCGCTTTCCTAAAAACAAAAAATCCCAAACAACGCGCTTGGCAAAAAAATGCACAGGCTGCAATTTTTAATAAAACAAGCGCTTTTGTTAGCCATGCCGCACGCAAAAGACGAGCCATAGACGGATAAGCTGTTTAGAATAGCCCCCATGCGCGCCCTTGGCTTGCTCAGACTTTGCTGTATCTGAAAAACACAAGGAAATGCATGTATTTTCCCGTTCATCCACCTATTTTTCAGGATATTTATGACTATCGAACGCACCCTGTCCATCATCAAACCCGACGCAGTTGCCAAAAACGTAATCGGCCAAATTTATTCCCGCTTTGAAGGCGCTGGCCTGAAAATTGTGGCCTCCAAAATGGCACACCTCTCACGCCGCGAAGCCGAGCAGTTCTACGCTGTGCACAAAGAGCGCCCCTTCTTCAAAGACCTGGTTGATTTCATGATTTCCGGCCCCGTCATGATTCAGGTGCTGCAAGGTGAAGGCGCCATTCTCAAAAACCGCGAACTGATGGGCGCAACCGACCCCAAAAAAGCCGACAAAGGCACCATCCGCGCCGACTTTGCCGACAGCATCGACGCCAACGCCGTACACGGCTCTGACGCGCCTGAAACTGCCGCCGTAGAAATTGCCTTCTTCTTCCCAGGCATGCAAGTTTACGCACGTTAATTTTTCCCTCGCGCCATGCCAGCCATGGCGCATGAATTTTGCTTTTCGCCCCGCCATGACCACACAGCCTATCAATTTGCTCAACTTCGATTTAGACGGACTGGTAGACTGGTGCGCCCAACTGGGCGAAAAGCGCTTTCGCGCCGTCCAGCTTTTTCGCTGGATACACCAAAAAGGCGTATCCGACTTTGCCGCCATGAGCGACCTGGCGCAATCACTGCGCAGCAAACTCACGCAGCAAGCCACCGTACAAGCACTACCCGTCATCACGCAACACATCTCGGCTGACGGCACCATCAAATGGCTGTTTGACGTGGGCGACGGCAACGCCATCGAGAGCGTATTCATCCCCGAAACCGACCGCGGCACACTGTGCGTATCGTCGCAAGCAGGCTGCGCCGTGGGCTGTCGCTTTTGCTCCACAGGCCACCAAGGCTTTAGCCGCAACCTCACTACAGGCGAAATCACCGCCCAACTCTGGTTTGCCGAGCACTTTCTGCGCAAACACCTCAACACACCCGAGCGCGTCATCTCCAACGTAGTCATGATGGGCATGGGCGAGCCGCTGCAAAACTACACGGCACTCATCCCCGCGCTCAAAACCATGCTTGACGACCACGCCTACGGCCTCTCGCGCCGCCGCGTCACAGTTTCCACATCGGGCGTAGTGCCCCGCATAGACCGCTTGGCGCAAGACTGCCCCGTAGCACTGGCCGTATCGCTGCACGCCAGCAACGATGCCCTGCGCAGCGCACTGATACCGCTTAACCTGAAATACCCGCTGGCAGAGCTTCTCGACTCCTGCCAGCGTTACCTTGCCTACGCGCCGCGCGATTTCATCACGTTTGAGTACTGTATGCTTGACGGCATCAACGACCAGCCCGAGCACGCGCGCGAATTAGTGCAACTGGTGCAATCCGCCCAGCGCGGCGCATGGTGCAAATTCAACCTGATTCCGTTTAACCCTTTTCCCGAATCTGGCTTGAAGCGCTCACCGCAAGCGGCCGTTGAGCAATTTGCCAGCATACTCACCGCTGCAGGCATAGTCACCACCATCCGCAAAACCCGTGGCGACGATATTGATGCCGCTTGCGGCCAATTGGCTGGCGACGTTAAAGACCGCACCCGCGTTGAGCAGCGTATCGTGCTGCAACGCCAAGCTGAAGTCTTATTAACCAACCCACACTAAAAAAGAGAAAACACCATGACAACCAGACCACAGCCCCCAACCAGCACCCGCGCATCGCCACTCTCAGCACTGCTGCTCGCTTGCTGTTTTCTGGGCGTGCCCGCTTTGGTTGGCTGCGCCACCACTGGCAGCAGCAATAGCGCCAGCCGCAGCGCCGCGTCCGATGAGCTCATGACCTCTTACGACATGACCGACGACCGCCGCCGCGCCATCATCCGCTTGCAGCTAGCCATAGGCTACATGGAGCGCGAGCAGTACGACGTTGCCCTTGATGAAATCAAACGCGCCCTGGCTGCCGACCCCAACTACGCTGCCACTTACAACATGCGCGGCTACGTCTACAACAAACTGGGCGAAAAAGCCCTGGCTGAAGAAAGCTTTCGCCGCTCCATCGCCCTCAACCCCCGCGATGGCGACGCGCAACAAAATCTGGGCTTCTTTCTCTGCGAGCAAGCACGCTACGACGAAGCGCGGCAATTCTTTGACACAGCACTTGCCAACCCCACCTACCAAAACAAAAACAAGACACAAGTAGCCAAAGCAGTGTGCGAAATGAAAGCAGGCAACACCGACGCGGCCGAAGCCATGCTCTTGTCTGCCTACGAAGAAGATGCACGCAACCCCGTTGCCGCCAATGCGCTAGCCGAGCTCTACTACACCCGAAACGATTTCCGCAAAGCGGCTCTATATGCCAGCCAAGCCAATATGCGCAACACCGCAACGGCTGCATCGCTTTGGCTTGCCACCAAAATCGAATATCGACTCGGCAACCAAAGCGGCGTAGCGCGCTACTCGCGCCAACTGCGTGAGAGCTTTCCTGATTCGCGCGAACTGCGTCTGTACGAACGCGGCGCATGGAACAATTAACGTGTAAAAGAGGCACTCATGGATGAAGTAAGCAACAATGAGGCTGCAACAGCAAACGCACCTGAAACAAACGCGCCTGAAGTAACTCCGCCGAGCACGACATCGGCAACGTCAGCCCCGCAAGCTGCAACTTCAGAAGCACCTGCCACGGAAATCGCCGCGCCTGAATCTGATGCGCCTGAATCTGATGCGCCTGAA
>JAGONG010000022.1:7864-17460 GCA_017993135.1 Allobrachymonas sp. | reverse complement strand
GCGCCTGAATCTGATGCGCCTGAATCTGATGCGCCTGAAACAACAAGCGCCGAAGCTGCGCCACAAGCAGAAATAACCGCTGGCGAGTTGCTCAAAGCCATGCGCGAGCGTGCAGGTGTACAGCTTGAAACCATCGCAGCCACGCTCAAAGTCAGCACCCAAAAGCTCAAAGCCCTTGAAGCCAACGACTTCAGCTCCATGCCTGCTGTGTACTTTACCCGTGCCTTGGCTGCCAGCGTTTGCCGCCAACTGGGGCAAGACCCCGCGCCTGTTTTGGAAAAAATCCCCGACGACAAGCCTTCTGCCAAAGCATCTGGCAGCAGCAACAATGCAGACCAGCCCGCACCGCCTACAGTACGGCGCATAGAGTCCGTCATGACATCTACAGGCATGCGCAGCAACACTTCTGCCAAAGCGCGCTGGTTGCTAGCTGCTATTGCACTTATGCTTGCCGCAGCAGCGGCATTGTTCTTCATTCCCTCTCTAAGCGCCCGCTTGAATGCCGCCGTGCGCGGACAAGAGCCGCAGGCAAACAGCATCACCTCTGATGCGCCTGTATCCGAGCAGCCTGAAGGAGCTGATGCCTCTGGCAGCAGCGCAGCACCTATCGCCCCAGCAACTCTAGCCTCGGAAGTTGCAGCATCTAGCCAAGCTGCTGTTCCCAGCAGTGCAGCAAGCGCAACCACCGAAGCGCCCTTGAACAACACACTGCAAATTACCGCCACAGGCCAAACCTGGGTCAAGGTTAGCTCATCTTCTGGCAAAACGCTTTACCGCCGCAATCTGGTTGCGGGGCAAACACACAGCATTAAAATAAACAACTATCCCGTTTCTGTTGAAGTCGGCCAAACAGAAAACACCCAAATCACCGATCGCGGTACCCCTTTTGATTTAAGCGCACTTGCCAGCCAAGGCCAAGCCCGCTTTGAACTCGCCCCCTGATGACATCACCCGCCCTGCAAGCACCAGTGCCACTGGCTGCACCCAGTAAACACCAAACCCTGCAAGCCACCATCCGGCACGGCGACTGCATAGTCACCGTAGGCGGTGATGCGCCCGTGCGCGTGCAGTCCATGACCAATACCGACACGGCTGACGCCATAGGCACAGCCATTCAGGTCAAGGAGCTGGCCGTAGCTGGCTCTGAGCTTGTGCGCATCACGGTAAACACCCCCGAAGCCGCGCAAGCCGTGCCCCACATCCGCGAGCAACTTGACCGCATGGGCATAGCCGTGCCGCTGATTGGCGATTTTCACTACAACGGCCACAAGCTGCTGACTGAATTTCCCGACTGCGCCCAAGCCCTGTCCAAATACCGCATCAACCCGGGCAACGTCGGCAAAGGCGATAAAAAAGACAAGCAGTTTTCGCAAATGATTGAAGCGGCTCTGCAGTGGAACAAGCCTGTGCGCATCGGCGTAAACTGGGGCAGTCTGGACCAAGAATTGCTGGCGCAATTGATGGACGAAAACCAGCAACGCAGCCAGCCTTGGTCTGCCCAGCAAGTCATGTATGAGGCGCTGATTACATCGGCTGTTGGCTCTGCCGACCGTGCCGTTGCGCTTGGCATGGCGCGCCAGCAAGTGCTGCTTTCGTGCAAAGTCAGTGGCGTACAAGACCTGATTGCTGTTTATCGTGCGCTTGCGCAACGCTGCAACTACCCCCTGCACTTGGGGCTGACTGAAGCGGGCATGGGTGCCAAAGGTACGGTTGCCTCCAGCGCGGCGCTTGCCATACTGCTGCAAGAGGGGATTGGAGATACCATCCGCGTATCACTCACACCCCAGCCGGGTGAATCACGCACGCAAGAAGTCGTTGTTGCATCAGAAATTTTGCAGGCACTGGGCTTGCGCAACTTTGTACCCAGCGTAACTGCCTGCCCGGGCTGTGGCCGCACTACCAGCAGCACCTTTCAAGAGCTAGCCAAACAGATTGATGATTTTTTACGCGGGCAAATGCCCGTTTGGCGCAAACAATACCCGGGGGTAGAAAACCTCAAAATCGCCGTCATGGGCTGTATTGTGAATGGTCCGGGCGAGAGCAAACATGCCGATATTGGCATCAGCTTGCCGGGCAAAGGCGAAGCAACCGCCGCACCTGTATTTATCGATGGCGAAAAGGCTGTTACGCTGCGTGGAGAGGCAATCGCCCAAGAATTTCAAACCATCGTTACCGACTACATCCAAAAACGCTTTGGCAGCGCATCTGCCCACTGATTTTTATCTTTGCGCTGTGCATTCCATGAGCTGTACAGCCTTTCTTTTTATTGTTGGAATCAAATAAAACATGGCCGAAAAAATCACCGCCATCAAAGGCATGAACGACATCCTGCCACCCGAATCTGCCCACTGGGAATGGCTTGAAGACAAGGTGCGCTGCGTTATGGCGCGGTTTGCGTTTCGCAACATCCGCACCCCTATTGTTGAGCAAACAGGGCTATTCGTGCGCAGTCTGGGCGAAGTCACCGACGTGGTTGAAAAAGAAATGTACTCGTTTGAAGACAAGCTCAACGGCGAAGCCCTGACCCTGCGCCCCGAAGCCACCGCTGGCGTAGTGCGCGCCACCGTTGAGCACAACTTGCTCTACGAGGGCGGACGCCGCCTGTACTACATGGGCCCCATGTTCCGCCACGAGCGCCCCCAGCGCGGGCGCTACCGCCAGTTTCACCAGATTGGCGCAGAATCGCTGGGTTTTGCTGGCGCCCATGTTGATGCCGAAGTCATCTTGCTGGCGCACACCCTCTGGCAAGAGCTAGGCATACGCGATGTGCGCCTTGAAATCAACAGCCTGGGCCAACCCGATGAGCGCAAGCAGCACCGCGCCGCACTCATTGCCTACTTTGAGCAGCACGCTGCCCTGCTTGATGAAGATGCCCGCCGCCGCCTGCATAGCAACCCGCTGCGCATACTCGATACCAAAAACCCTGCCATGCAGGAAATGGTTGCCGCTGCGCCGCGTCTGATTGACTTTTTAGGCGCAGACTCGCTCGCCAGCTTTGAGGCACTGCAAGCCATACTCACCGCCAATGGCATAGCCTTTAGCATCAACCCGCGGCTGGTACGCGGGCTCGATTACTACAACTCCACCGTGTTTGAATTCATCACCGAAAGCCTGGGCTCACAAGGCACCATCTGCGCGGGTGGGCGTTACGACTACTTGATTGACCAAATCGGCGGCAAATCTGCGCCCTGCGTAGGCTGGGCATCTGGCATGGAGCGCGTGCTTGAGCTGCTCAAAGAGCAAAACCTGCTGCCCGCTGCTGCCGCGCCTGATGCATACGCCATCATCCCCGACGCTGCTGCCCTGCCACAAGCCCTGCAAACCCTGCAACAACTGCGCTTGGCTGGTGTGCGGGTGCAAATGCACGCCAGCGCCTCAGGTGATATGGGCAGTTTTAAATCGCAATTCAAAAAAGCCGATGCCAGCGGCGCACGCTACGCCTTGGTATTTGGCGCTGACGAACTCGCCGAAGGCTGTGTTACCGTTAAAAACCTGCGCGACGGAGTAGGCGAGCAAAGCAAAAAAGCACTGGCACAGGTGCAAAGCTGGGCGAACAGCCTACAATCCCCCCTTTAATCGCATCCATATTCTTTTTTTGCCCTGAACAATACGCACCATGCTTATAAAAACACACAAACTCAACCACGAAGAACAGGAAAAACTCGCCTCCATCGGGCATTTCTGGAAAACATGGGGAGTCGCGCTCAGCGCAATCGCATTAGCCATATTGCTCGGCTTTGGTGGCTGGAACGGCTACCAGTGGTACCAAGGCAAGCAAGCCGCCAAGGCTGGCACACTGTTTGAACAGGTGCTTTCTGATGCGCAATCGGGCGACAGCGCCAAACTCGCTGCCAGCTTCAAGCTGATGCAAGAAAGCTACCCATCTACCGCCCACGCCCAGCACGCAGGCATGATTGCTGCCCGCGTTTTTTACGAACAAGGCCAAAGCGACCAAAGCCGCGCCGCCTTGTCTTTTGTAGCAGGGCAATCTACCGACAAAGGTCTGCAAAGCGCCGCCAAACTGCAACTGGCTGCCTTGATGCTGGAGCAAAAGCAATACGACGAAGCCATCAAGCTGCTTAAAACTGACATTGAACCCGCTTATGCTGCTTTGGCTGCCGACCGCTTGGGCGATGCCTACGCCCTGCAAAACAAAAGCGCCGAAGCCATTAGCGCCTACACCAAAGCATGGCAAGACCTGCCCGCCGAGCAGCCTTATCGCCAGATGGTTGCCGTTAAACTGGGCGGGCTGGGTGTAGATGTAACTGCGCCATTGGCATCAGCCGCCGCATCAGCATCAGCAGCCGCGCCCAATGCTGCTGCCAGCGCAAAATAAGGGTTATTTTTGTCTATCTCTGCACCCGAAACAGGAACAAAACTCGCTATGCCTACCATTCGCACCAAAACAGTCTTGCTGGCTGCCTGCCTGAGCTCTTTTCTGGCCGCATGTTCGGGCTACAAGCCACCAGCACCCAGCCCGTTGCAGGCCAACCCTGCCACCACGCCAGTAGCAACCCGCTGGTCAGCCAAGCTGGCGCATGAGCTGCAATTCCCTCTGCAAATAGCCTCGCAAGGCGAGCAGGTGCTGGTTGCCGATGGCGGCGGTCTGGTGCAAGCCCTAAGCGCATCAACAGGTGCAGCCCAATGGATCTTTCAGGCAGGCAAACCCCTTTCGGCCGGGGTAGGTTTTGATGGCAATACCGCTGCCGTAGTTACGCAAGACGCGCAACTGCTCGTATTTCGCAGCAGCGGCATAGTGTGGCGCACCACGCTGCAATCGCCCACCTACACTGCGCCACTGGTATCTGGCGGCAGGGTGTTTGTGCTGGGCTCTGACCAAAGCATTACCGCTTTTGATGGCGGCAATGGCTTTAAGCTGTGGCAGCACAAAGCGCGTTTGCCCGAAGGCAGTTTGGTGTTGCGCCAAGCATCACTACTAACTGCTGCCAATGGCAATTTGCTTGTGGGCGTTAATGGCCGCATTGTTGCGCTTAACCCCGATAACGGCGCACCGCTGGGTGAAACCATGTTGGCGCAGGCGCGCGGCAGCAATGCGCTATCGCAGGTGATTGACTTGATGGCACCTGCTTCACGTCAAGGCAACAGCCTGTGTGCCCGTGTTTACCAGTATTCCGTAGGCTGCACTTCGCTTGCTGGTGGCTTGAGCTGGTCGCAAGCCAGCGTAGGTACTACTGGCGTTGCGGGTGATGCGCAAATGGTTGTAGGCACAGATAACGCAGGCATTGTTACCGCTTGGGCGCGCGCCGATGGCAAGGTTTTGTGGAAAAACACTGCGTTCCAGCACCGCGATTTAAGCGCCCCATTGCTGGTTGGCAGCAGCATAGTCATTGGCGATGCGCAAGGCTGGCTGCACGTGCTTTCCAGCAAAGACGGCAGCCTGCGCAACCGCGTAGCCGTAGATACCTCAGCCATTCACATTGCACCCGTACTGGTAGGCAACACGGTTGTTGTAGTAAGTAACAAAGGAGTGGTTGCTGGCCTGCAAGTCCAGTAAACACTAAAAAATAAATGAAACCTGTTATTGCCCTGGTCGGGCGCCCCAATGTGGGCAAATCCACCCTGTTTAACCGCCTGACCAAAACGCGCGACGCTATCGTGGCCGATTTTGCAGGCCTTACCCGCGACCGCCACTATGGCAACGGCAAACACGGGCGGCGCGAATTTATCGTTATCGACACAGGCGGCTTTGAGCCAGATGCAGGCGAAGGCAGCATTTACCGCGAAATGGCGCACCAAACGCGCCAGGCCGTAGCCGAGTCCGATATCGTGCTTTTTATCGTTGATGCGCGCCAAGGCTTGTCTGCCCAAGACCACGACATTGCCAACTACTTGCGCCGCTTGAGCAAGCCTTGCATTCTTGTGGCTAACAAGGCCGAAGGCATGGACCCCAGCCGCCAGCAACTGGTTGATTTTTACGAACTGGGCTTGGGCGAGATTTACGCTGTTTCTGCCGCGCACGGCCAAGGCATACGCTCGCTGGTGGATTTGGCGCTCGATACCATCCACATCCCCGAGCCAGAAGACGACGATGCCCCGCAGCCCGAGAGCGACACCATCAAGCTAGCCGTTGCGGGTCGCCCCAACGTGGGCAAATCCACGCTCATCAACACCTGGCTTGGCGAGGAGCGCTTGGTTGCTTTCGACTTGCCTGGCACTACGCGCGATGCCATTACGGTGCCGTTTGTGCGCAAAGGGCAAAAATACGAGCTGATTGACACGGCTGGCCTGCGCCGCAAGGGCAAAGTGTTTGAAGCGATTGAGAAATTCTCGGTTGTTAAAACCTTGCAAGCTATCGAGTCAGCCAACGTTGTGCTGCTGCTGCTTGATGCCACGCAAGGCGTAACGGACCAAGACGCGCACATTGCAGGCTACATCCTCGAATCTGGCCGCGCTGTGGTGCTGGCAATTAACAAATGGGATGCGGTTGATAGCTACCAGCGCGAGCTGGTATTGCGCTCGGTTGAATCGCGTCTGGCGTTTTTGAAGTTTGCATCTCTGCACTATATTTCTGCACAAAAGCGCCAAGGCTTGGGCCCCGTGTGGGACGCTATTGCACAAGCCCACGCCGCTGCCAACTGCAAAATGTCCACACCTGTGCTTACCCGCTTGCTGCATGAAGCCGTGCAGTTTCAAGCGCCCAAACGCAGTGGCATGTTCCGCCCCAAACTGCGCTACGCCCACCAAGGCGGCATGAATCCGCCCATTGTGGTGATTCACGGCAACTCGCTCGAAGGCGTAACCGACAGCTACAAACGCTACCTTGAAGGGCGTTTTCGCCAGCATTTCAAGCTCATCGGCACGCCCATGCGCATCGAGATGAAAATCTCGCACAACCCCTACGCCGACAAGCAATAATCTTGCCTTTCGCGCTTTAATTACAAGCCACCTGCCCGTGGTTTATCCAGTGTTAAAGTACATTATTTACTTAAGCACACTATTACTTTCTGGAATTTATATCTGTAATGACACCAAGTACCATTCAAATTATTGCTGCCGCTCTGTTTTTTATAGCTATTGCCCACACTTTTGCCACGCGCTTTTTTGAAAGGCTTGCTCATAAAAACCCGCGTCACGCTGGTATTTGGCACTTGTTGGGCGAAGTTGAAATTGTTTTCGGCTTTTGGGCGATGGTGCTGGTGTTGCTGATGTTTGCCATACAGGGCTCTGAAGAGGCCACCAAATACATAGATACGCGCAACTTTACCGAGCCGCTGTTTGTGTTTACTGTCATGGTCATGTCGGGCACGCGCCCGATTCTGCAAACCGCTACAGCACTGGTGGCTGCTACGGCCAAGCTCCTGCACCTGCCTGGTAGCAGCGGCAGCTATCTGGCTGTGTTGATTCTGGCTCCCCTGCTGGGTTCTTTCATTACCGAGCCTGCTGCCATGACGCTGGCTGCCATGCTGCTGGGGCAACAGTTTCTCAGCAGAGAAGTTTCAGAAAAATTCAAATACGCCACGCTGGGCGTGCTGTTCGTCAATATCTCTATTGGCGGCACGCTTACCAACTTTGCCGCGCCTCCTGTGCTTATGGTTGCTACGCCCTGGCAATGGGATATGGGCTTTATGCTGACGCACTTTGGCTGGAAGGCTGCTTTGGCTGTTTGCGTCAACGCTATTGGCGTAACCGTGTTATTTCGCAAAGAACTTGTTAATCTGCCCCCTGCACCTGCCAGCAGCAGCAAACCCGTACCCGCGCCACTCATTGCAGCCAATATTTTGCTGCTGGCTGGTGTCGTGGTTTTTGCGCACCACCCTGCCATTTTTCTGGGTATGTTTTTGCTGTTTCTTGGGCTATCTTCTGCCTACATCAGACATAGCGACCGCCTGATTTTGCGCGAAGCCTTGCTGGTTGCTTTCTTTTTGGCTGGTTTGGTAGTGCTGGGCGGATTGCAGCAATGGTGGCTGCAGCCCGTGCTGCTTCAGATGAACAGCAATCAGGTGTTTTTTGGAGCCACCATACTCACCGCATTTACCGACAATGCCGCCCTCACCTACTTGGGCTCGTTGGTTTCTGGTCTTTCTGATGAGTTTAAATACGCACTGGTAGCTGGTGCGGTTACAGGCGGTGGTCTTACGGTTATCGCCAACGCGCCCAACCCCGCTGGCATGGCCATTTTGCGCCCGCATTTCAAGTACGGCGCAGTCAAACCGCTGGGGCTGCTTATGGCTGCATTGCCCGCTACCATCGTGGCAGGGCTCGCGTTTTTACTGCTCTAATTAGCCACGGATTTGTTTCTGGCTCAAATAAAAAAGCGGCAAGCCAGCATATTTCCGCGCAAACGCCCATGCAGACGGCTAGCGTTTTTTGACGATACATTCCCGCTTGCGCGGGAGTGCCAATGCCAAACAGCTAAATGCAGGTGGCGCGGCGGAATCGAATAAACCGCTGCCCATCAAGCTGCTCAAAACAGCAAATGTTCGCCCGCGTTGTCACCACCCAAAATCACATAGTTGGTTTTGCGGATATCCATCAATTGCGTACCGCCCGCGTAGCTGATGGAGCTTTGGATGTCTTGCTGCATTTCAATCAGCGTATCGGCCAGCTTGCCTTTGATTGGCTCCAAAATGCGCTTGCCTTCCACATGGCGGTATTCGCCCTTGTTAAAGTCGCTAGCCGAGCCGTAATACTCTTTGAACAGCTCTCCATCCACCTCTACCGTTTTGCCTGGCGACTCTTCATGCCCTGCAAACAGCGAGCCAATCATGACCATGCTCGCGCCAAAGCGTATGGATTTGGCAATATCGCCGTGGCTGCGTATGCCGCCGTCGGCAATGATGGGCTTGGTTGCCACGCGGGCACACCATTTCACGGCACTGAGCTGCCAGCCACCTGTGCCAAAGCCAGTTTTCAATCGGGTAATGCAGACTTTGCCCGGCCCTATGCCCACCTTGGTGGCATCCGCGCCCCAGCTTTCCAAGTCAATCACCGCCTCAGGCGTGCCAACGTTGCCAGCAATGATGAAGCTCTCGGGCAATCTGGCCTTGATGTAGGCAATCATGGCTTTGACGTTGTCGCTATGGCCATGTGCAATATCTATCGTGATATAGGCTGGCGTTAGGCCTTCGGCCACCAGTTGATCAACCGTAGCGCGGTCAGCCGCTTTTACGCCCAAAGAAATGCTGGCAAACAAGCCGCGCTCGTGCATGCTACGCACAAAGGCTACATTGTCCAAATCAAAGCGGTGCATCACGTAGAAATAGCCGTTTTCTGCCAACCACTGGCAAACATTTTCATCTACCACGGTTTTCATATTGGCAGGCACTGCGGGTATCTTGAAGCGGTGTGCGCCCAATTGCACGCTGCTGTCGCACTGGCTACGGCTTTCTACCAGACATTTGCGGGGCAATAAAAGGATGTTGTCGTAGTCAAAAATTTGCATGGGTGCTTTCTTGATAATCAGGTCGAAAAAAATCAGCCATTAACGCTTTAACGCTTTAACGCATCTTGCTATGGCACATCACTTGCGTAGCCGCCTATGGGAAAAGTCCAAAACATGAGCAAGCAGCATTTATGCGCCTTGCAAGGCATTATTGGGCTGCAAGGCGCATAAATACTGCTTGTCGCTTTTGTTG
>JAGONG010000022.1:0-7764 GCA_017993135.1 Allobrachymonas sp. | reverse complement strand
ATTTTTTGTGCAGTATCAGAATGCATGATTGGGGGTTTTTGTTGCGGTTGGGCAATATTTACAATGAAAAATAAAACACTGGCACAGCATTTTATCTACATAGCCTGCAACAAAAAACCGCCTTTTGCCACATGCTGCAAACGCACAGCCGCCACCTGCAAGCATACGGGGGCTTACACGACAAAAGGCGCACGCTTTAGAATAGGCGGTTTGCTTGCGCTTGTGCGTCACTTTGATTGACGCTCTTTCTTTTGCGCAGCCTTTTATGCGCAACGCTATTACCAGCCTGCTATTACTGTTTATTACCACTGCCCATAACCATGACACGCCAACTTTTCGTCACCACTGCCCTGCCCTACGCCAACGGTACTTTTCACATCGGCCACATCATGGAATACATCCAGGCCGACATTTGGGTGCGCTTTCAGCGCATGCAGGGCAACGATGTGAAATTTGTGGGTGCTGACGATGCCCACGGCGCACCCATCATGATTGCTGCCGAAAAAGCAGGCAAAACCCCGCAGCAGTTTGTGGCAAACATTGCCGCAGGGCGCAAACAGTATCTGGATGGCTTTCACATCCGTTTTGACAACTGGCACAGCACCGATAGCCCAGAAAACACCGAGCTGGCACAAGCCATCTACCGCGACCTCAAAGCCGCTGGCCTGATTGAAAGCCGCGTCATCGAGCAGTTTTACGACCCCGAAAAAGGCATGTTCCTGCCCGACCGTTTCATCAAAGGGCAATGCCCCAAATGCGGCGCTGCCGACCAGTATGGCGATAACTGCGAAGTGTGCAGCGCCGTTTACAGCCCCACCGAGCTGCACCAGCCCTACTCGGCCTTGAGTGGAGCCACGCCCGTGCTCAAAAGCAGCGAGCATTTCTTCTTTACCCTGTCTGCCCCACGCGCTGTGCAATTTCTGCAAAGCTGGACGGCAGCGCAAACCCGCGCTGGCGTGCCCCACGTGCAGCCCGAAGTGCTCAACAAAATCCGCGAATGGTTCACACCCGATGAAGAAGGCAAAACACAACTGGGCGACTGGGACATTTCGCGCGACGCGCCCTATTTCGGCATCGAAATCCCCGACGCGCCCGGCAAATACTTCTACGTCTGGCTTGATGCGCCCGTAGGCTATCTGGCCAGCCTGAAAAACCTGCTGGGCAAACAAGGGCAAGACTTTGAGCAATACATCAACAACCCCGAAGTAGAGCAATACCACTTCATTGGCAAAGATATCATCACCTTTCACACCCTGTTTTGGCCTGCCATGCTGCACTTTAGCGGCCGCAAAACACCCACAGGCATATTTGTGCACGGCTTTTTAACCGTCAACAACGGCGAGAAAATGAGCAAAAGCCGTGGCACAGGTCTAGACCCCCTCAAATACCTGCAACTGCAAATGAACCCCGAGTGGCTGCGCTACTATCTGGCAGCCAAACTCAATGGCAAGAACGAAGACATCGACTTCAACGCCGAAGACTTCATGGCGCGCGTCAATAGCGACCTGGTCGGTAAATACATCAACATTGCCAGCCGCGCTGCAGGCTTTATCAGCAAACGCTTTGAAGGCAAATTGGGCACGCCCGACGCGCAAGGCGCGGCACTCGTGGCCGAAATGCAGCAAGCCACTGCCAGCATCACCGCGCTGTATGAGAGCCGCGACTACGCCCGCGCCGTGCGCGACATCATGGCACTGGCTGACAAGGTCAATGCCTATGTGGACCAAAACAAACCGTGGGAACTGGCCAAGCAAGCCGGGCAGGAAGAGCGCCTGCACCAAGTCTGCACCACCTGCATTGAAACTTTCCGCCTGCTTACCCTGCTGCTCAAACCCATCTTGCCGCAACTGGCCACACAGGTAGAAGCCTTGCTCAACCGCCAAAACGAAACCTTTGCCGACACTGCCAGCTTGCTCGGCGCAGACCACAGCATCAACGAATTCAAACACCTGATGCAGCGCGTAGATGCCAAGCAGCTCGAAGCCCTGTTTGCCGCCCCTGCCACACAGCAAGCAGCCCCCGCCGAAGCTGCTAACAAAGCGGCAAAGGCTGCCAAAGCACCAGCCGCCCCCGCTGCCGACCCCAACGCCCCGGGCGGCGAGCCAATAGCCGCCACCATCGGCATTGAAGACTTCGCCAAGGTTGATTTGCGCATTGCAAAAATACTCGAATGCAAAGCAGTAGAAGGCTCCACCAAGCTGCTGCAACTCACGCTTGATGCAGGTGAAAAAAACGCCGACGGCAGCGTAAAAACCCGCAACGTATTCAGCGGCATAGCCAGCATGTACCAGCCAGAGCAGCTCACAGGCAAACTCACCGTGCTGGTAGCCAATTTGGCACCACGCAAAATGAAATTTGGCATCAGCGAAGGCATGGTGCTTGCCGCCAGCCATGCCGATGAGAAAAGCCAGCCTGGTATTTATGTGCTTGAGCCTGTTGCTGGTGCGCAGCCTGGTATGCGTATCCACTGATGCAGATAAAGCGCTTGGCTTGCTAGTCGTAGAAGATGCACTGCACGAGCATCACCCGCTTGCATATGCCATTACAACTGCTACGCAAGCAAGCGCAAAGCCACTGCGCCCAAGCGCACCAGCCTTGCACACGCGCCGCATTGCATGTAATACGGCGCGTGCCTGATAACTCTGGGCATATTGCACACGGCATGTTTGCATGATGACACGCGCACGCACCTTCTGGCTTGCAAGCTCCTAGCCCTCACAAAAACAACATCAGGCACAATCAAGCCTTTCCCCCGCCCCCTTTACCCCCACCCAACCGCATTGCAACATCAGGCATGGCCAAACCCACCCCCAGTTCACCACAGGCATATGTGCAGCAAAAAACCGCCGCCGCAGGCAGCAGCTTTTACTATGCTTTTTTGTTTTTGCCACCCGAGCGCCGCGCTGCCATTACAGCTTTTTACGCCTTTTGCCGCGAGGTAGATGACGTAGTCGATGAGGTCTGCGAACCTGGCATAGCCGCTACCAAACTGGCATGGTGGGCGCACGAAATCGAGCAAAGCTACGCAGGCCAGCCCAGCCACCCCGTCATGCAAGCGCTTATGCCACTGGCTGGCACATTTGGCATCACGCAGCAACACCTCATGGCCATAGTTCAAGGCTGCCATCAGGACTTGCACCAAACACGCTACGCCGATATAGACGGCTTGCAGCAATACTGCCACTTGGTTGCAGGCATTGTGGGCGAAGTTTCTGCACGCATTTTCGGGCAAACGCAAGAGCAAACCACCGCCTACGCCCACATGCTCGGGCGTGCCTTGCAGCTTACCAACATCATCCGCGACGTGGGCGAAGACGCCATGCGCGACCGCATCTACCTGCCCCAGCAAGATTTACAGCAATTTGGCGTAAGCGAAGCCGATTTGATGCAGCGCCGCCACACCCCGCAATTTGTGGAAATGATGCGCTTTCAGGCACGCCGCGCCCACCAGTGCTATGCCGACGCACTGGCGCTGCTGCCCGCTGCCGACCGCCGCGCCCAAAAGCCAGGCCTCATGATGGCAGCCATCTACCGCGCCCTGCTACGCGAAATCGAAGCCGATAGTTTTCAGGTGCTCGACCGCCGCACCAGCCTCACCCCGCTGCGCAAACTCTGGCTGGCATGGAAAGTACAAGCCTTTGGCACACTGCCGCGCTAACCCGCCTGCCACATTGCCCATGCCCGCCACCAGCCCCTCCCAAGCCAGCCCCGCAAACGCCGCCGCGCAACACTGCACCACACGCCACACACCAAACAGCGCCCCCCACATCGTCATCGTAGGCGCGGGCTGGGCAGGCTGCGCCGCCGCCGTGCGTGCCGTGCAAAACGGCGCAAAAGTCACCCTGCTAGAAGCCAGCCGCACCTTGGGCGGCCGCGCCCGCAGTATGGACTTGGCAACCGCCCCCGCAGGCGCACTCGACAACGGCCAGCACATCATGCTTGCCGCCTATACCGACACCTTGGCCCTCATGCGCACCCTAGGCGCATGCCCCGAAACGCTCCTGCAGCGCCTGCCGCTGGATTTGCGCACGCCCGACGGCTGCGGCCTAGCCCTGCAACCCAGCCAGCACCCTCGTCTGGCCACGTTTTGCGCCATCCTCCGCGCCCAAGGCTGGAGCTGGCGCGACAAAGCATCACTGCTGCTAGCCGCCGCCCGCTGGCAACTGCAACGCTTTCACTGTGCGCCAGAAGTTTCAGTACAAACACTCTGCCGCCACATCAGCCCGCGCGTGCACACCAGCCTGATAGAGCCGCTATGTATTGCCGCCTTTAACAGCAAACCCGCACACACCAGCGCCGCCGTATTTTTGCGCGTACTGCGCGATGCACTGCTGCTGCACGCCAACCACGCAGACGCACTCATCGCCCGCACCCCCATAGGGCAAATCTTGCCCGAGCCAGCGCACAACTGGCTGCAACAAGCTGGCGCAACCGTGCTCACAGGGCAGCGCGTGCTTGCCATAAGCCACGAAGCGCCAACCACTACCGCAACCACCACCGCAGCCACAGCCTGCAACAACAGCGACACCCCAAACTGGCGCGTACACTGCAACAACCTGCCCAACGCCATCAGCGCCAACCACATCATCCTTGCCTGCCCCGCATGGGAAGCAGCCCGCTTGGTGCAACACTGGCTCGACACACACCCCGCACCCAATCACTACACCAGCCACAACGCCAACCAAGCCACAGCCCGCCACTGGGCACAACAAGCCGCAGCCCTGCACCACAACCCCATCGCCACCGTATACGCATGGTGCGCCACCACCGCCTGCCAGCACCTGCCCCCCATGCAGGCGCTGCACTGCCACAGCCCCGAGCAGGCGCAATTCGTCTTTCACCACCCACAGCACCAGCGCCAAAGCGAAAACGGCCAGCAGCAAACCCTGCTCGCCTTTGTAGCCAGCACCTGCAGCCTTGAGCGCCCCGCCCTGCAAGCCGCCATACTTGCCCAAGCCGCACAGCAACTGGGCTTGCACGGTCTGCAAGCCATACAAACCACCATCGAAAAACGCGCCACCTTCCTCTGCAGCCCCGCCCTGCCCCGCCCCGCCCCGCACATCGCCAAGGGGCTGCTTGCCTGCGGCGACTACATCCAAGGCCCCTACCCCGCCACCCTTGAAGGTGCAGTACGCAGCGGCCTGCAAGCCGCCAACCTTGCCACAAACTGCCCAAACAGCAGCAAAAATAACAACAACAGCTAACGCACTCTCAGCACACACCCATGCAAATCATCCCCCGCGACTTTTCTCCCCGTACCAGCTACACACTTGAACAAGCAGGCCAGCACCCCTTGCTAGCTCGCCTGTACGCAGCCCGCGGCGTAAACAGCCCAGCCGAGCTGGAGCAAGACCTCGCACACTTGCTCCCCCCCAACCAGCTCACAGGCACCACCGCTGCCGCCCGCCTGCTGGCTGATGCCATCGCCGCCAACAAGCGCATCTGCATCGTTGCCGACTACGACTGCGACGGTGCCACCGCAGCCGCCGTAGCCATACGCGGCCTGCGCCTGCTGGGGGCAAAGCATGTGCACTACCTTGTACCCGACCGCATTGCCGACGGCTACGGCCTCACCCCCCCCATCGCACAGCGCGTACACGAAAGCGGTGCCGATATACTCGTCACCGTTGATAACGGCATCGCCAGCGTCGCAGGCGTAGCGCACGCCCGCAGCCTGGGCATGCAAGTCCTCATCACCGACCACCACCTGCCAGGCGACGAATTGCCGCAGGCAGACGCCATCGTCAATCCCAACCAACCCACCTGCACCTTTGCCAGCAAAGCCTTGGCAGGCGTAGGCGTAATGTTCTACGTGCTCATGGCACTCCGCGCCGAGCTACGCGCCAGACTGGCCTTCGCCACCCAGCCCGAGCCCAAACTCATCAGCCTGCTGCCCTTGGTCGCCTTAGGCACCGTAGCAGACGTAGTCAAACTCGATGCCAACAACCGCCGCTTGGTCGCCCAAGGCCTGCAACGCGTGCGTCAAGGTCACATGCCCGCAGGCATGGCAGCCCTCTTTAGCGTCACAGGGCGCAAGCCCGAACGCGCCTGCAGCTTTGACTTTGGCTTTGCACTGGGCCCGCGCATCAACGCCGCAGGCAGGCTGGCCGACATGACCATAGGCATTGAATGCCTGCTTACCGACAACCCCGCCCACGCGCTTGAGCTAGCCCAGCAGCTCGATGCCATCAACCACGAGCGCCGCGCCATCGAGTCTGACATGCGCGAGCAAGCCAGCGCCTTGGCAGAAAAACTCTTTACCAACCAAGACACCCCGCCCGCCGCCATCAGCGTATTTAACGCCGACTTTCACGAAGGCGTAGTCGGCATCGTCGCCTCACGCCTGAAAGACACATGGCACCGCCCCACCTTCGTCTTTGCCGCCAGCGCCGCCGATGGCAAATCACACGAACTCAAAGGCTCGGGGCGCTCCATAGCAGGCTTTCACCTGCGCGACGCGCTCGACCTGGTAGCCAAACGCCATCCAGGCGTGCTACTGCGCTTTGGCGGGCACGCCGCCGCCGCAGGCTGCACAGTAGCCCGCGAACAATTTGACGTTTTCGCGCAAGCACTCGCACAAGTCGCCAGCGAATGGCTTGATGCTGCCACCCTGCAGCGCACCATCCAAACCGACGGTGCCCTGCCCGCCCAATACCGCAACACCGCCACTGCCGCACTCTTGCAGCAAGAAGTCTGGGGGCAAGGCTTTGATGCGCCCGTCTTTAGCGAAGAAATGCAAGTGCTGCAACAGCGCCTGCTCAAAGACAAACACCTCAAACTGCAACTGCGCCACCAAGGCGAGCTGGTTGATGCCATCTGGTTTAACCGCACCGCCCCCCTGCCCGAACACGCCCACATAGCCTATCGGCTCGACATCAACGAGTGGAACAACCAGCAGCGTGTGCAGTTCATTGTGGAAGCGGCGCAAGAGTAAGCCCGCGCAGCGTGCTTTTTGGCTTTTGCACCCCAGCTCCGTACAAGATTTGGGGCATGCAACTCGGCAAGCGTGCATTCGCGCAGATGACACAGTCATCCACGCGCCATGCGGCCATTACTGCATTACTGCCTTACCTCTGTCGCCCGCGACCAGCGCCACCCTGCCCTGCTCCCGCGCCATTGCCATTACCTGCTCCAAAACCCGCACCTGAGCCTGCACCTGTGCCACGTTTCACGCCGTTTTCAAAAGCAGCCAGATGGTTTTTCGAGGCATTTTTCAGCGCCTCAAATACCAAGCGCACATCGGCTGGCAATTCGGCACGCAAAAACGCTTCGTACATGGCGATATTTTTGACTTCAGCATCTACCCCAATCTTGAAAGCCTCTGCCAGCGTTGCAGGCACAAGCACATGCTGGGCAGCGTTGTCTTTGGGCAAAGCCACACCATGCGCTGCAAACAGCGGTGTCAAGCGTGCAATATGCGTTTGCTCGGCGCGCATGATGTTGCTAAATGGGCGCTGTTCGCCAAATTTAGCCATAATTGCCGCATATTCAGCGCGTGCTGCATACTCGTCTTCAATGGCGTAGGTCAGCATATCGGCGAGCTTGTATGTTTTGCCTGCCACCACCGCTGCCGAGCCATAAGCCGCGCCGTGCCCATGATTAGCTACCGCGTTGTTATCTGCTGCAATGGCTGTAAAAGCGCCACCCATTGCTACCGCTGCCAATGCCGCTACTGCCCATTTTTGTGTTTTACCCATTTTTCTGCTCCTTGCTAAAACTGATTGAAAAAGCCAGATAACTTCTGACAGCCTCAGTTATACAAAG
>JAGONG010000088.1 GCA_017993135.1 Allobrachymonas sp. | reverse complement strand
GTTCACGGTCGCATAGGCTGCTCAAAGATTTCTTTCTCGCAGCAACCGTATCGCAAGCGCCTGGCCGAGAGAGGGTTGAGGCTGGGCGCAAGGCAAGTGCACGGGAAAATGTGCAGGCTGTTGCAGTGGCTTTATACGTGGTTGCACTTCCTAATCAATGTGATGCCATCTTGCTACAAGCTTCAGGCGCAAAGACTGGGCGGCATATGCTTTCCGAGTGCTGTTTACTCGTTTGCTGCTGGCAGAAAGGCTGGCGTGGCTTGCCATAGGCGGTATTGCACGTGGTAGCCCTTCGGGGTGTAGATAACCAGGGGCAATTTGGCGTTGTAGGGCACTGTAATGCTGGGCGCGGCTACAAAGGCTGTGCGGGGTTTGTCGTTTGGCGGGCAGGCCATGCGGGTGCTGGCTGCGTTGCCTGTGGTGTGAAATTGGTAGTAGGTGTAGCCCCAGCCTTGCAGCACTTCTTCTTTGAGTGTGCCTGTTAAAAAGTGCGTGTTGCAATCGACTTGCATGGTTTTGCCTGCAATGATTTCTACGCGGATGGTTTCGGGCTGGGTATTGTTTGGCGCTGCGGCGGCGATGGCTGCGGGGCTGATTATCCAGCGGGTTTGGTTGGCAGCGGCTGCGGGGTATGGCAAGGATTTGCTGCTGGCGGCTTGGGCTGCTTTGGCGGGTGTTGCGGCGCCTGTTGGTTGCGAGGTGCAGGCAGCTATGGCGGGCAGCAGGGCGAGGAGCGCAAGGGCGGGGAGTTTTTTGGTGTTCATGTTGTCTTTCTGGTGTGATGGCTGTGGGTGTGGATGTGGGCGGTTGTTTTACGTGGGCATCAGGTCTTGCGGCAAAAAAGGCTTAAAACGCTACAACCAGTACTCATGCGGGTTGCAGGACGAAAATGGCTTGAAACCCGCATGGATACTGGTTGCCTGCTTTTTTTGCATTGCGGCTGATTGTCTTGTCTTGTCTTGTCTTGTCTTGTCTTGACTTCCCTTGCCTTGGCATGACTAGTTATCAGCCTGCGCCCCGTTTTATGCCAAAGTCACGCGCATAAACTTGCGTTTGCCTACTTGCAGCACATAGCTGCCTGCGCCCAGTTTTAGCCCTTTGTCGCTGATGGGGGTGCCGTCTACGCGCACGCCGCCGCCGTCTATCAGGCGGTTGGCTTCGCCTGTGCTGGCGGTGAGGCCTGCCATTTTCAGCAGCGCGCCTATGCCTTGTGCGGCGCCGCCTTCGGCCAGTGGCAGGGTACGTTCTTCGATTTCATCTGGAATGCCGCCACGGGCGCGGTTGTTGAAGTCGGCTTCAGCAGCTTCAGCAGCAGCGGCACTGTGAAAGCGGCTGGTGATTTCTTTGGCCAGTGCCACTTTCGCTTCTTTGGGGTTGCGCCCTGCTGCTACTTCTGCCTTAAGCGCCTCAATTTCGGCGAGCGATTTGAATGACAACAAGGTGTACCAGCGCCACATCAAGTCATCGCTGATAGACAGCACCTTGGCAAACATGGTGTTGGCTTCTTCGGTGATGCCGATGTAGTTGTTTTTGGATTTGCTCATTTTCTCCACGCCATCAAGCCCTTCGAGCAGGGGCATGGTGAGTATGCACTGCGGCTCTTGGCCGTATTCTTCTTGCAGATGGCGACCCATGAGCAGGTTGAATTTCTGGTCGGTGCCGCCCAGCTCCAAGTCGCTTTTCAGGGCAACCGAGTCGTAGCCTTGCATGAGGGGGTATAAAAACTCGTGCACGCTGATGCTTTGGCCGCTGCTAAAGCGTTTGTGGAAGTCGTCACGCTCCATCATGCGGGCTACCGTGTAGCGGCTGGCGAGCTGAATCATGCCGCGTGCGCCCAAAGCGTCGCACCATTCGCTGTTGTAGCGGATTTCGGTGCGGGCGGGGTCAAGCACTTTGCTGGCTTGCTCGTAGTAGGTTTGCGCGTTGATTTTGATTTGCTCGGGCGTAAGCGGTGGGCGTGTGCTGTTGCGCCCGCTGGGGTCGCCAATCAGGGTGGTGAAGTCGCCAATCAAAAAGATGACGGTGTGCCCCAAGTCTTGCAACTGGCGCATTTTGTTGAGTACAACGGTGTGGCCGATGTGGATGTCGGGCGCGGTGGGGTCTAGCCCCAGTTTGATGCGCAGCGGCTGGCCTGTGGCTTCGGCGCGGACGAGTTTTTTAACCCAATCGGCCTGCGGCAGCAGTTCATCGCAGCCGCGCAGCGAGGTTTCCAGCGCGTGCTGTACGGCGCTGCTTAAAGGGGCTGTATTTTCGGGGGCGGTGTTTTCGGATGTGTGCGGGGTAGTCATAACTGATACTGTTCTGGCATTGCCTGATGGTGCATGCAATATGCGCTGTGCAAGGTTGCGTTATGCAAAGTGCGCACGCTCAGGCAAAAAGGCAATGGATATAGGAGAAGGGGGAAACGGCTAATTCTATGCGCTATCCGTTAGTTGTCTGGCTATTGTCTGGCTATCGCGCTATTTGATGGGCGCATTAAGCACATACTCGCCCCAGCCAGCATGTCATAGCGCCACGCAAACCATGCGCCAAATCATAAAAAAAGCCCGCAGGCTGTAAAAGCATACGGGCTTTGGGCTAGCTGGGCGGGTTTGGCGCTTGCTTGCGGCTGCAACAAAGCGCACAAACCCGTGGGCTGCGCGGGGGCTGATTACATCATGCCGCCCATGCCACCCATGCCGCCGTCCATGCCGCCTGGCATTGCAGGAGCGTCGTCTTTTGGAGCTTCTGCAACCATGCACTCGGTTGTCAGCATCAAGCCAGCAACAGAGGCAGCGTTTTGCAAGGCAGTGCGGGTAACTTTGGTGGGGTCCAAAATGCCCATTTCAATCATGTCGCCATAAGTATGGTTAGCAGCGTTAAAGCCAAAGTTGCCTTTGCCTTCGAGCACCTTGTTTACCACCACGCTAGGCTCATCGCCAGCGTTGGCAACGATTTCGCGCAGGGGCGCTTCAATCGCTTTGAATACCAGCTTGATGCCAGCGTCTTGGTCGTGGTTGTCGCCTTTGAGGTCGCCCACAGCAGCACGGGCACGCAGCAGAGCTACGCCGCCACCAGCCA